>JAEYWT010000252.1 GCA_023428865.1 Bacteroidota bacterium
CGACTGTCCAGCAATCCTCGGGGCAATATGCGGTGGGTAGAGGACGCCAACCTTGTCATAGGCAAATGGGTCCAGATCTTCGACGGTGTTGATGTAGTTGCAGAAGTGCAACACGTACACTGCCGCACCATTCTCATTGACTGGAAGAATTCTTCCTCCTGCCACTTTGGGTTGCGTGGCGAAGTACAGAGCAACAAGGGGACTGCTCGTCCAATCGAGCAACCGTGTCTCCAATCCATGATGCTGCGCAACAGCCAACCAATCCCAGTCGTTAGTTGGAAGATTGCTCAAGGTCGCATGCGCTCGTCGTTTGAACTGTTGGAACAATTCAATTTCATCATCGATGTTGTAATAGTCCCGACGTCCAATTGTAGGTATCAACTTGTGGTTCACGCGGTCTGCCACTCCACGGTAAACATGATGGCCACAAGTGCAGTTTGAGCACACATGCCTTGTAAAGTCGGACAGCGAATTGATGATGACAGAATCAGTGGACATTGACGTGCACTATTGCGTGAGCGATTGCAGCGGAAAGCCCGCAAGCGAGGAGGAACGACGAGTGCGGACTTGTAGCGGAAAGCGCGACCCCGAGGCTTTGCGAGGGGGCACGCCCAAAGCCAACACCAAGGAACTACTGCATTCCTCTGTGCCTCCGTGCCTCTGTGGTGAAGTATTCATACCAGTGCTGGCTGTACACGCGGCGCATGTTTACCCGCCTCCTTCGCCAATGCCGCGATATGCTCCGGCGTCGTTCCACAACACCCGCCTACCACGTTCACCCAGCCATTGGCCATGAACTCGCCCACGAGCTTGGCGGTGACCTCGGGCGTTTCGCGGTACTCGCCCATCTGGTCGGGCAGGCCGGCGTTGGGGTAGATGCTGACGCGGCAGGTGCTCTGCTCGGCGATCACTTCGAGGTACGGACGCATCTGCGCCGCGCCCAACGCGCAGTTGAGGCCCATGCTGAAGAGCGGCACGTGCGCCATGCTGATGAGGAAGGCTTCGATGGTCTGGCCGCTGAGGGTGCGCCCGCTGGCATCGGTGATGGTGACGCTGCACATGAGCGGCACGCGCGTGTTGCGCGCCTCGAACACCTCGTCGATGGCGAAGAAGGCGGCCTTGGCGTTGAGCGTGTCGAAGATGGTCTCCACCAGCAGGATGTCGGCGCCGGCATCGAGCAGGGCTTCCACTTGTTCCTTGTAGGCGGTGACGAGCTGATCGAAGGTGACGGCGCGGTAGCCGGGATCGTTCACGTCGGGACTGAGCGATGCGGTCTTGTTCATCGGCCCGATGGCACCGGCCACGAAGCGCGGCTTGCTCGGGTCCATGGCGGTGTACTTCGCGCAGGCTTCCTTCGCGAGGCGCACTGATGCGAGGTTCATCTCGCGTGCGAGGTGGCTGCACTCGTGCTCGGCCTGCGCGATGCTGGTGGCGGAGAAGGTGTTCGTCTCCACGATGTCGGCGCCGGCCGCGAGGTATTGCTCGTGGATGGTGCGGATGGCATCGGGCCGCGAGAGCGAAAGGAGTTCGTTGTTGCCCTTCAGCAGGATCTTGTGGTCCTCCATGCCTTTCGGATGGAAGTCCTCCTCGGTGAGGCCGAGCTTCTGGATCATGGTGCCCATGGCCCCGTCGAGGACGAGGATGCGCTGGGAGGCGATGCGTTCGAGGTCTGTCATCAGGTCGCGTATGTCGGTGCTTTCTGGTCGCTAGAGTGGAGGAGAGTGCGAGGGTGCGAGAGTGCAAGGGCGCCTGACCCGACCCTTGCACTCTCTCACTCTTTCACCCTCGCACCGCATTCCAAAAGGAAAAGCCCCATCCGATGGACCGGATGAGGCATCAATGTTCCCTTGCGGGACTTGCTTCCTGATCGCGGCTCATCTTCTCCCGCCTTACGGCGAGACTGGATTTAGCACCTACCCTACGGATCACCACCGGACGGTTGCCAAGGCTTCACAGGGCCAGTCCCTCTGCCTTTCTGGATAAGCGATGGAAAGAACGTGGCGCGAAGATAGGGCGGCGCCACGTTCCTGTCACGGCCGTGGCTCAGCGTGCGCCTCCGATGTGCTTGTCCAGCCACTCGAACACGGTCTTGTGCCACAGCATGGAGTTCTGCGGCTTCAGCACCCAATGGTTCTCGTCGGGGAAACGCAGGTACTTGCTCTCGATGCCCTTGGCCTGGCAGGCGGTGAAGGTGCCGATCCCTTGCTCCAGTGGCACTCGGAAATCGTTGTCGCCATGCACCACAAGCATGGGTAGGCGCCAATCCTTCGCGTGGAGCATGGGGTTGAAGATGTCGTACTCCGCGGGTTGGTTGAAGACATCGGTGCCATTCTCCCAGTTGGTGAACCACAGCTCTTCGGTGGCGTAACCCATCATGCGCGTGTCGAAGATCCCGCAGTGTGAAACGAGGCATTGGAAGGCATCGGCCCAGCGCCCAGCGATCCAGTTGACCATGTAGCCGCCATAGCTGGCACCGAGTGCGGCCACACGGCCCCCATCGAGGTAGGGATATTTGCCGAGGGCGAAGGCCAGACCTTTCTGCAGATCCTCCAAGGGACGGTCACCCCAGTGCTGGTTGATGGCATCGGTGAAGGCTTGTCCGTAGCCGGTGCTGCCGTGGAAGTCGATCATGACCACCGCGTAGCCTTGGCCGGCGTAGGTCTGCGGGTTCCAGCGGAAGCTCCAGCCATCACCGAAGCTGCCTTGCGGACCGCCGTGGATGAGGAAGGCCACCGGATACTTCTTGCCTTCGGTGTAGTTCGCGGGCTTCAGCACGTAGCCGTAGACCGTCTCGTTGTTCCAGCCGCTGAAACTGAACTGTTCGTAGGCGCCGAACGCTTTCTCTTTCAACGATGCGTTCACCTGGGTGAGCACCGTAGCGCCTTCATCGATGCGTTTGGCTTTGGGCGTAGCTGCGTAGAGTTGTGCCGGACCGCTCAGGCCACTCTTCTGGAACACGAAGCCCTTGGGTGTTTCTGCGAAGGCATCGAGGTGGCCATCGGTGCTTAGGGCGCTAACGGTGCTGGTCTTTACATCAATGCGGAAGAGGCGGTGCTTGCCGAGGTCATCGGCGGTCACGAGCAGGCTCTTGCCATCGCGGCTCCACGCGAGGCTCGCGGCACTGCGGTCCCATGCGCGGGCCACATCGGAAGTGGTGCCGGTGGCGAGGTCCATCACCTTTAGTTGGAAACGGTCGGCTTCGTAGCCGGGGCGCGCCATCGCTTTGTAGGCGAGCTTGGTGCCGTCGGGCGAGATCACCGGAGCCGCATCCCACGCGGGGTTCGCAGCGGTGAGGTTCTTGAGCTCGCCACCGCTCACGGGCACGCTGTGGATATCGAAGTTGGTGCTCCAGGGTTCGGTCTTCCCCGCCACACGCGCGCTGAAGAACACGGTGCGCCCATCATTGCTGATGGTGAAGTCCTCGTTGCCGCCGAAGGGTTTGGAAGGCACGTCGCCATCCAGTCCATCGGTAAGGGCGATAGGCGTTGCGGTAGCATCGGGCAGCGGCAGGTAGAAAAGGTGGTTGCGGGTGCCGTCCTTCCAAGTGTCCCAGTGGCGCAGGAAGAGTTTGTCGTAGAGTTGGCCGCTACTTTTCACACCCTGTTTCGCCTTCAGACGCTCGGCGGTGCAGGCGATCTCATTGCCCTTGCACTCAGGCAACACAGCCAATGCCACCACGATGCCCGAGCCGTTCGGTGCCACGCGGTAGGTCTCTACATCGAGCAGAAGATCCGTGATCTGTTTGGCGTTGTTGCCTTGTGCATCGGCCTTCCAAACTTGTGTAGTGCCGCTTTCGCCGCGTCCGCTGAGGAAGTAGAATCCGGTGCCATCAGCGGCCCATTGCACATCGAAGGCTCCGCCTTCGCTTGCGGCCACTTTCACTTCAGGCGTTCCCGGTGCGGTTAGATCCTTCAACCAAAGACTGCTCAAACCGCGGTTGTTCTCCATATCAGTGGCGCGCACGTTGAAGAGGGCCTTCGTTCCGGGTGAATCCACGGCTAGGCCACTGATGCGGTCGAGCATCAGCATGTCCTGGTAGGTGAACGGCGAACGCTGTTGGGCGTTGGCCGCTATATGGAAAAGGAAGAGGGAAGAGAGGAGAACGGTTGAAGTGCGCATGATGTGGGTGCGACGTTTCGGGCGCCGAAGTTCGGTACAACACGCGTTGCGTGATCCGGGCAAATGCCGCTCACTCCACCTTGATCCCTTGGAACTTGAGTCTTGTGCCTTGAACCTTGCCTCGTCCACCGAAGTTTCAGCACAGTTGGGTTCACCCCTGCGCTCCCGCGAACTCCTTCACGAAGCCCACGATCCGTTTGCGGAAAAGGAGGAACAAAAGCACATAGGGCACGGCCATCAGGTAGAGAATGCCCGTGTTGAGGCCCTTTCCTACCGCTTGTTCGCCGCCGAAGATGTTGCCCGATCCTTCACCACTTTCCACCACGGCCTTGCACATGGCACAGCCTTGGGCCCATGCCATTTCGGGCACCACCATGGCCAGCAGCAAGAGGGCGAGGAAGAGGGTTCGGTTGCGCATCGCGAGGTGAAGATAGCACGGCGGAACGATACGCCTGGCCAGGGCTTGCCTTAACTGGTCGATCCAGGCGTTGGAGGGCCTTTCCCGATCGACCGGCTCAGTAGTAAGGGCTGATGAGCAGGTACACCACCACACCGGTCACGCTCACGTAGAACCATACGGGCCACAAGCGTTTGGCCAGCTTGCGGTGCGCGGGATA
Source organism: Bacteroidota bacterium (assembly GCA_023428865.1). GTDB lineage: Bacteria > Bacteroidota > Bacteroidia > Flavobacteriales_F > PHOS-HE28 > PHOS-HE28. The sequence continues at coordinate 4,737 of JAEYWT010000252.1, forward strand.
TTGCGCGGAAAGTGCGCGGTAGGCCGTGGTAAGGATGAATGGAAGTGAGGCCCCTGCCAGGATGATGTGCGTGGCGAGGATGATGTAGTACAGCGTCTTGATGGTGCCCGTTCCTCCGAAAGTGGTTTCCCCAGCGAAGAGGTGATGCAGGATGTACGAGACCAAGAAGAGCATCGAGAGCACCATGGCCCCGAGCATCGCGCTTCGGTGTGCCGACCATTTCCCGGCCTTCGCAGTGAATAACCCCACGAGCAACAACACGCTCACCAAACTATTGATCACCGCGTTCACCTTGGCGAAGACGTGGATGTCCCAGGTGCCGGAGGTTGGCACTTGGATCCGGTTCAAGAGCACCACGGCCAGGAACACCACACTAGAAAGGATCCAGATCCAGCGTTTGGCGGGTTGTTCGGCCAGGTCGATCGCCTTGGCGGGATAGGCTTCACGTGCGCTCATGCGGCTAGTGGTTTGCAGCTTCGCGGGCTTCTTGCGCTTTGATACGCTCTTCCTTCAGCAGCATCTTCAAGTCTGCGGCGAGGGCGTTCATGCCTTCGGCGACGGTGCCATCATAATAGCCACGGATATGCCTGTTCTTATCCACGAGCACGAAACGTCCGTCGTGTACGAACTGTTCGGCGCTGGTGCTGTCTTCCAAGGCGCTGAGCAGGTACCCCGTATTCCCCATACGGTAGATGTCCACTGCGTTGCCGGTCAGGAATTTCCACCGGTCCGGATCGGCCTCGAGTTTCTTCGCGTACGCGTCGAGCACCTCTGGCGTGTCGTGTTCGGGGTCCACCGTGTGGCTCAGGAACACCACGTGCTTGAAGGCTTCGTCGTTGAGCTTCAGTTGCAGCTGCTGCATGTTGATGCTCATGCGTGGGCAGATGGTGGTGCAGCGCGTGAAGAAGAAGTCCGCGATGATGATCTTGCCCTCTACATCCTTGTTGGTGAAGGGCTGTCCATAACGATCGATGAAACGGAAGGGCGGTATCTCGGCGTAGATCGTGTCCACCACGTTCTTGCCATTGCGCTCCACCAGAAAAGGCTCTTTGGGGCCGTAGTAGGGTAGGTAGTTGAAGCGGTGCTTCACCAAGCCCAGTTTCGGCGAGAAGAAAACGAAGAGGGAAACAACGAAAGCCGCGATACCACCAAGGACCAGCCACTTGGTCCGTTTGCTACTTGGAGTGGCCGACCCGCTCACAGGTAGCGTACCCAGAGCTGGTGTACGTAGTTCGACTCGAAGATGGCGATGAACACCAGGTAGAGGATGAACAACGCGTATGGCAGCAGGATGATGGCGCGGATGTTCCGGCGCTCATCGCCCAAGTGCATGAAGGTCATCACGATGTAGGTGGCCTTAACCAGCGTGAGCACCACGAAGGTCCACTTCACGGCCTGCCAGTGTTCGGGGAACCACTCTTTCCAGTAGGCACCAACGGCTACTTCAATGGCGGTTACCACGGCAAGGAAGAGGGTCACCATCCAGATCTTACGTCGGATCCGGCGGCCCACCTCTTCGCTATGGTGTGCGGCGAGGCTGTATTCGATGATGTCGTCGCGTTCCATGTTAAGTCGCCGAAGCTGCCCCGGCGAAGGCGCTTTGGATCAGAGCAGGTAGAAGAAGGTGAATACGAACACCCACACCAAGTCTACGAAGTGCCAGTACAGACCGGCCTTCTCGACCATTTCGTAGTGCCCGCGGCGGTGGAAAACACCCTGGATCACCATGATCAGCACGATCAGGTTGATGATCACCCCGCTGAACACGTGGAAGCCGTGGAAGCCAGTGATGAAGAAGAAGAAGTTGGCGTACTGGGGCGGCCCGTACTCGTTCTCCGTCATGTTCGCACCGTTCACATAGTTGGCGCGTTCGTTCCAGATCTTCAGGGAAGCATCGTGGTCCAAGTGGTGGGCACCTTCCGCCGGTATCAAGTAGTGTTCGGGATCAGCCTGCACCAAGTGGAAGCCTGGAGCGTTGGCCGGGTCGTGCGTATCGTGGGTGTCGTTGTGTACCCAATACTTCTCACCGGTAGGCGTGGTGATGTAACCACCGCCGCCGTGGATGAAGTGGCTCCACTCCCACGCTTGGCTGCCCACGAAGAAGGCACCACCCAGCACGGTCAAGAACAACCACTTGATGACACCCTTCTTGTCCATCCGGTGGCCGGCCTCAACGGCTAGTACCATCGTTACCGAACTGAAGATGAGGATGGCCGTCATCAACGCCACGTAGATCAGCGGGTAGCTGCCGGTAAGGCCCGGAAGTGCGCGGAACACTTCCTCGCCGATCGGCCACACCTCGGTGGTGCTGTGGCGAACGAAACCATAAGCGGTCAACAGTCCCGAGAACGTCAGCGCGTCCGAGACCAGGAAGAACCACATCATCATCTTCCCGTAGCTGATGCTGAACGGGGAGCGGCCGCCGCCCCAAAGGACGTCGTTGCTCAATGCCTTGCTTGCGTCTCCTGCCATGATAGGGTTTGCGGCCGCAATGTTAGTGAACAAAGACCAAGAACAAAAGGAGGTACACCCAGAGTATACCCAGGAAATGCCAATACACCACCCCGCTCCAGAGTCCGGCATTGTCCGCTGGGGTGTAGCGTTGCTTCAGCGCCATCGCCACCATCACCAGCAAGCTCAGTAGGCCGATCACCAAGTGTGCCAGGTGGGCGCCGGTAAGGGCGAAGAAGAAGGAACTCGAGGTGTTTTTTTGTTCGTCCAGGTCTGCGTTCAAGGGCTTTGCACGGCTCGCATCCGAAGGGTGGAAGAACTGGCCATCTTCCTCGATCAAAGGCACGCCTTGGAACCGGATGGTATAATCATCCCCATAGGTTCCTTTGTTGTCCAATACCTTGCCTACCAGGAAGTTGCCTCGTTCTGTCAGTTCCTTCCAACCGCGGAACTGGCTCCAGGTGAAGACCAAGCCTAGGACAAGGGTGCCGATCAGGTACGGTGCCACCAAGCGGCTATTCCCACGTTGGGCCGAACGGAGGGCCAGCTGGGCCAGAACGCTGCTAACAAGGATGGCTCCGGTGCTGACCAAAAAGGCTTCGGGGATCTTGATATCCACCCAATAGCCGCCGCTCATGCTCACCACATAGGCACTGGTGAGGCCCGCGAAGAACATTACCACCGCAAAAAGCATGAGGCGGGTTACGAGCTTACGCGTACGGTCGGCGCGTTCCTTTAGTTCTTCCGGAGTGAAGGGGGCCAGCGTCATAGTTTGTCCAACACGTAGGCCACTTGCACCAGTGGCAGGTAGATGAAACTGGCGAACATCAGCTTGCGTGCATCGCGATCATCGGTGGTAAGAAAGAGCCGCACGGCGGGCACGAGCATAACTGCCGCACCGAGGAGGGAAGCCACTAATGCCATGGACCCCACGAAACCAAAGACCCACGGCAACATGCCCACCGGTATCAGGAACAGGGTGTAGAGCAGCATGGTGGAAGCAGCGGCACGGTCTGGCGTACGGCCACCCGGCATCAGGCGGAAGCCCGCCTTGGCATAGTCCTTATCCAGTACCCAGGCAATGGCCCAGAAGTGGGGGAACTGCCACATGAACTGCATGGCGAAGAGCAGGCCAGCGCCGAGGTCGAAATGGCCCGTGGCCGCAACGTAACCCAGCATCGGCGGGAAGGCACCGGGGAACGCGCCAATGAAAACAGCCCAGGAGCTTAACTTCTTCATGGGCGTGTACAAGGCCACGTACATGAAGAGGGAGAGGAAGCCCAGGATACTTGTGAGCGCACCGAATTGCAGCCAGAGCATGAGGGTAGCCGAACCCGCAGCTACGAATGCGGCCACCACGGCTTCGGTAGAGTTGAGGCTACCGGTCACCAAGGGGCGTTTCGCCGTGCGGTCCATCAGCGCATCCTCACGCACTTCCAAGACCTGGTTGAACGCATTGGAGGCCCCGGTCAACAAGGTGCCGGCGGCGCACAGGCCGAGCAGACCGATCCAAGAGAAGGTTCCAGCAGGAATGGCGAAGAGGTAGCCCAGGGCCGCACTGAACACCACCAGCGAAGCCAGCCGCAGCTTGAAGAGGATGGCTACGCTCCGCAGTTTGGTGCCGAAGGTGGCCGTGGTGAGTGTGCTGGTCGGTTGCACGAAGCGGAAGGCTCAACGACGATCGGATCTGCGAACGCCGCAGCAAAAGTACCCAACAGCAGGGAATGGTGGTGAGTTACGTCACCGGAGATCAGCGCAATACGTACCGCACGGTCTGTTCGGGGTGCTTTTCCCGGAAATGGCAGGCTAGGCCGAGGCGCACAAGATGCATGGTCTCCACCGGTGTCCACGCCGGGCTGAGCTGCCGGTAGGTGTACGAGGCTTCCAAGCGCATGGCCGATCGCGGGTCTATCGTCCAGCCGGCGCGCAATTCAACCTGTGCGAGCTTGCTTAGGCCGTAACGCCCCATTCTGAAGTCGTAGTCCTGAAAGCCACCGAGCGGGTTGGCAGGGCGCTCGCTCTCTGGTCGGAAGATGTTGTTGCCGAAGCTGGAAATGCTGTCGTTGCCGAGCCAGGCAGT
>JAEYWT010000289.1 GCA_023428865.1 Bacteroidota bacterium
TCCATGATCCGAACGATTCCCTCGGATATGGGGTGCCAGACTTCGGTGCCGCGCATGCTTGGCTTACTGTAACAACAACAGGTACGAGTGACTTCAGCTCCGATGGCATAAGCATATTCCCTTCTCCCTTCCAAGAGCGATTCAGTGTGGAGAACCCAGCACTAGTCGAGGGAAATGCTCACCTGATCCTTTTCGATCCGCAGGGAAAGGCAGTGCTCTTCACGCGCACAACCGTGGGTGCTAACGGCCTCCTCACCGTGGATGAGGCTGCCCTTGCAAAGCTTCCTGCTGCGGTGTACGTGGTGGTCGTAGAACAGGGTGGTAGGGTGTTCCAACACCGCATCATCAAAGGGCAGTGAGGGGATCACCGGCGGTCACCCTCATTCCGGTAGCCGAATTGGTGCTGGCTTACAGTGAAGGTCGCTTTCCGATGTGCCACGATGATGGCGAACTCTACTGGCACGATCCCGACCCACGCGCTGTTTTCCCCTTAGCGGAGGTGCGCCCCAATGCACGGGCGTTGCGCGCTTTCCGGAAGGCAGGTTTCACCCATACACGCAACGAGGCTTTCGAAGCGGTCATACGCGCCTGTGCCGATCGCGAAGATCCGTGGATCGACGAACGGATCATCGCGTCATTCCTGGGCTTGCATGCAGCAGGTTATGCCCATTCCGTAGAGACCTGGCAGGATGGTTCGCTCGTGGGTGGCATCTACGGCGTTTCGTTGCGCGCCGCGTTCTTCGGCGAAAGCATGTTCAGCCATGTGCCGAATGCCGGAAAGGCGGCGTTCTATGCGTTGGTCGCACATTTGCAGCAGGTGGGATATGTCCTATTCGACACACAGTACATCAATGAACATACGCTTTCCTTGGGGGCGGTGGAGATCCCACGTCATGCCTTTCGAAAAGCCCTGGAGCATGCCCTTAAGGTCTCCATCAGTAGCTAGGCGGCACATTTCTGTAATGGTCGCTACCGGTGTATTTTCCGTTGGAGCTTCCCTTGCCCAATCCCCCCTCAACATCGAGGTGATCCTGAACAAACCCGATGCCGGCGGCACGTTGCGTGTGGCGCTGTGCCCGAACAAAGAGGCTTACGATACCGAGAAGGGCTGTCGTACAACTAGTGTCGCTGCCACCGGACGCACCGTGCGCTGTTCTTTCGACGATGTGGCACCGGGTACGTATGCCGTGAAGGTGTTCCACGATATCAATAACGACGGCAAGCTGAACACCTCCTGGATCGGGTGGCCGCAAGAACCCTACGGATTCAGCAATGATGCTCCGGTGAACATGGGGCCACCGTCTTTCAAGCTGGCAGCGATCACCGTGGGCGAGAAGCCGCGAACGGCACGGATACAGATGCGCTGATCAGCGCGGGTTCCGCACGATCTCCGGCACCACGGCCTGCCGTTCGCGGAGGTAGCGCTGGTAGGTCTCCGAGTATTCCACGCGGTGGTCGATCACGTCGGTGCCGTTGCCAAGTAGTGCGATCACCGCATCGGTGGCCTCGCGCAGGCCGTTGTCGCCGCCACTGTTCGCCGTGACCATGTCCACCTCGCCACGAGCGATCGCTTGTTCCACCAACCACGCGGTTACCGGACTTCCGATCATGATGCGCAGTCCACAGCGGGCTGCAACCGGCAGGTCCAACACATCATCAAAGAAGAAGGCCACCTCATCGGCCTTGAGGTCATGCTGCTTCAGGAACGCATCGAACGCTTCCGGCTTGTTCGTGAATCCCATGTACACACCGTGTAATCGTTCGCGCTGGGCGAAGCGCTCCGAATAGGGGTTGTGCTGCCCGGTGATGATCGCAGCTTTGGGCAACGAGCCATTGCGCAACCACAACGCGAATCGCAGCAAGTTCACACCCATGCTGCCCACCTCGCTGAAGGGGCTTCCACCTTCAGCATCCTTGAAGCCGTTGTTGAAGACACCGTCCCAGTCGAAGAGTACGGCCTTCGTACGGGCGAGGCGGCGCAGGAGGTCTTTCTCCGGTGTGGTGGTGCGGAGACCGTTGGTGATGAAAGGGTTGAGGTGGGGCATGGGCGGTTAGTTCCTACGTACGGGTGGTATGTAGGCTTTAACCAATACCAACCAATAGAGAACCATCGATCAGGCCGAGATCGCCTTCATCAGGTCCTGGATGTCCAACATGCCGAGCTGCTTGCCGTTCTCGCTAACGCTCAGCGTGTCCACCTTGTGTTCCTTGAAGGCTTTCTGCGCTTCATCCAACAGGGCTTCCGGCGAAACCGTGAACGGTGCGTTGAACTTCAGTGTGCTCAGCTTCTTCGTAAGGAACTTGTTGCCGTCCTTCTCCAAGCCGCGACGCAGGCCGCCGTCGGTGAACACGCCTACGTTCTTGCCTTTGGCATCCACCACCATCACCGCACCGAAGCCGTGTTTGGTCATCTCTACCAAGGCTTCGCTGATGGTGGCGCTGTCCTTCACAACGGGGTTGCTGCGGCCGAGCACGTCCTTCACCTTCTTGGTGATCAAGTAAGTGTCCTTGTAGAACTGCTGTGTGCCGATCGCCGTGAAGTGGTTGTCGGTAAGCTGCTTCATCAGCTTCCAAGGCACGGTGATGGTGTGTACGCCGATGTCCACCGCGTTACGTACGTGCTCCACGGTACGTACGCTGCTGAACATGATCTTGGTGTCGTATCCGTAGTAGTTCACCGCACGAACACACTGCTCCACGAGTGCGAGCGCATCATGCCCCTGATCCTGCAAACGACCCACGAGCGGGCACACATAGCTGGCACCGGCCTGCATGGCCATGTAGGCTTGTTGTAGCGTGTACACCAAGTGAACGTTCACCATGATACCCTCGTTGCGTAGCATGCGGCAGGCGCGCAGACCTTCGAGGCTCACAGGGATCTTGAAGACGGTGGTCTCCTTCTTCAAGCCCATCTTCAGTTGGCGTTTGGCTTCTTTCACCACTTCCTCGGCGGTCTCACCCAAGGCTTCCACCTGCAATATGGGTACCTTCTTGGCGAGGTCCAGGATCATCTTATCGATGTTCGTGACACCACCGCGGTGCATGAAGGTGGGCGTGGTGGTGAGGCCGGTGAGGAAGCCGAGTTTGAAGGCTTCGTCGATCTCTTTGATGTCGGCGCTGTCGAGGTACAATTCCATGGTGCGGGGTACTGAGTGGGTCGGTTGTGATGAGCTGGCTCTTTGCACCCGTTGTGGCGACCCATTGGGTCGCGCGTACGGGTGCTTCGATCAGGCGTGGAATGTTTGGCGATGCTTTACCTCCACGGCGTGAAGTTCGAGCAGGGGTTGGAGGAATTCCTCCAGGTCGTACACACAGAGTTGGCTGGCGGCGTCGCACAGTGCTTTGCTGGGATCTGGGTGGGTTTCGATGAATACGCCGTCCACGCCAGCAGCCACACCGGCGCGGGCAATAGTGGGCATCACGTCGCGGTTGCCGCCGCGCGGGTCGGCGCTGGGGATGCCGTATTTGCGGATGCTGTGCGTGATGTCGAACACCACGGGATAGCCTGTCTTCCGCATGTGGTAGAACGCACGGGGATCCACGATGAGGTCGTTGTAACCGAAGGTGTAGCCACGCTCGGTAAGGATGATCTTGTCGTTGCCCAGGCTCTTCGCTTTCTCGGCGGGCTTGATCATGTTGTCCGGCGCGAGGAACTGCGCGTGCTTCAGGTTGATCACCGCACCGGTCTTCGCAGCCTCGGTGACCAAGGTGGTCTGCATCACCAGGTAGGCCGGGATCTGCAGCACATCGCACACTTCGGCGGCGGGCTTGGCCTGGCTGGGGTAGTGGATGTCGGTGAGGATCGGAAAGCCGAAGTCTTTCTTGATACGGGCGAGCACCTTCAACCCTTCCTCTAGGCCGGGGCCTTGGTAGAAGTCCACGCTGCTGCGGTTGTCCTTGGTGAAGCTGCTCTTGTAGATCACGGGCACCTTCATACGCTCGCTCACTTCCTTAAGCTTTTCGGCCGTGCGCAGCATCACATCCTCGGTCTCTATCACGCATGGACCGCTGATGAGGAAGAGCTGGTCGCTGCCGCAAGCGATGTTTCCGACGTTGACGATCTTGGTCATGCGTTCTAAAAGAATGGCCATGCCAAGTGGCAGGCAGGCTGCAAAGGTATCCTAGCCAACGGATGGCGCTGCTTTTACCTCTAGGT
>JAEYWT010000297.1 GCA_023428865.1 Bacteroidota bacterium
GCCCCAATGCGCTGTGGTCCAGGCGAACATGTGTTCAGGTCCGGTCCTTGGCAAGGGTGATGAAAATCTCAATACCATGAAAACCCCGATCACCTCCCGCTCCGCCAAGCTGTTCCTCCTTCCCGTAATGGCTGGCTCCTTGCTTTTCGTTCAATGCTCCAGTGGCGATAGCGCCGCCGACACGATGCAGGAAAACTCCGCCGACCGGACCACTGGTATGGTAGAGCCGGTCTCCGAGGCCGACTTGAACACCGAAGTGAATGCCACCTATAAGGAGCGAACCGGCGAAACCAGAACGACCAATGCCACTTCTGCCGATGGCACCGTGAACACGACTACTGTGGTCGTGTACACACCGGCCAAGGAGCGCATGATGGTGACCAACGATATGCGCGGCCTGCGTAGCCTGCTTATGGCGGATCTAGAAGCCGTGCGCATGCGGTTGAATGATGGTGCCCGGCCTAAGGTCGATCGCGATGCTGATGTTGCACTAGCCGCCGATCTGGCCCAAGGCTTGGAACGGGTGGATCGTGCTTTAGCTGCTCTCGGTGCTTCCAATGATGCAACGTGGGCTTCCATGCGTGATGCCCAAGTGAAGGAAGTGGCCGAAGTGCGGTCCTGGATGGCCGACTACCGCGCCAAGGGCACCTGGGCCATGAAGTAACCGAACATCCACCGCAGCAGCCGGGTAAAGCTCCCGGCTGTTGTGGCGGATCGGTTCCAGAATGGCCAGTCCCGGTGTTTTCACCCTTGTTCACACCAAACTCTCTCCGCCATGCGCTCTACCCTTTGCCTGCTTTTCATGGTGCTGTTCTGTGCCGCACAAGCCCAGCTGTTCGATCTGGGAATAAAAGGCGGCATCAACCAGGACGATCTGCGCACCAACTACGCCCACCAACCGCTTTGGGGTGGCCATGCGGGGCTTTTTGCGCGGGTGAAACCTCCTATTCTGCCAGGTGTACAAGGGGAGGTGCTGTTTACCTCCTTGGGAAGCCGGGTCACCGCAGAAGGGTATACCGCCGACCTGCGCACGGCTGCCGTTCAAGTTCCGTTGTTCGCGGTGATGGCGTTCGGCCCTGCGGAGCTTCACCTAGGTGGGTACTACGATCGTTACCTCACCAAGTCCTTCGATGTGGACCTGGATGTCGACTTCGGCGATGCGACCATAAGTGAGAATGATCTGGCCGATGAGGGTTATGGTCTGCTAGCCGGTGCTGGCCTTCGTCTGGGCCATTTCTATGGTGGTGCACGCTACCTCTTCGGTTTGCACGACCTTGGTAATGCGGAAGTGCTCCGAGGTGTACGAAGCCAGCAGCTACAGATCTACATCGGTCTCGGGTTGTTCAAAGCGCCGGACTAGCATGTAGAAAGAAGCCGCCCCGTTCCGGGCACATGGCCTAGGAACAGGGCGTACCCCGGTGCTGACAACCCCTCGTCGCTGCCGGGTGCCGTAGGGCGGCTTGCGTTAAAGCAGTCGGTGTGGTACGATGTTGAACACGTTCGGTACCAAGCTGGCCCGTGTGGTGTTTGCGGATGCGTTGTTCGTAGGGGCCCCAGCATGTGGCTGTCGTGGTGCGGGCTTCGTACTGCGTTTGGCCGGTGCGCGCCATACCACGGCGGCCACCACATCGTTCCCACTGCGGATGGTGTCTTGCGGGGTGCGAGGTCCTGGGCGGTCTTCGCCTTGTGGTGCGCTCAGGTCCATCAGTCCCTTTTCCGTCATGGTCCAGGTGCGGCCTAGCATTTCACTGTCGAAGGTGTTGGTCACGTTGGCGATGTTGTAGATCACATGCTTGCTGCCATGGCGAAGGAAAACGCTCTTTCCAACGGGTACTTCCAAGGTGAACTGCACATCCTGCGCACGGATCTTGTCACTGGCCGGGTACTTGATCAGTGGTGATACCATCAAGAGGTCCTGCTTTTGATCGTAGGTGAATTGGATGTTGCTGGCCCGTGTAAGTGCTGTCTTGGTATTGTAACCGTGGGCTTCGCGCTCCACTTTCAGGTGAAAGAGGCTATCGGCACTGCGCTGTACATCCAGCTCGCCCCAGGCACCGATCACCATGCCATGCTCCAGGTGAAGGCCATCCAAGTCCACGTTCAGGTCGCCATCTTCGTAATCGAAGCTCCAGTTGCCGGTGGAGTCGGCGGGGTCCATGGAATCGAGGTAGAGCACTCCGCCTTCAGGCTGGGTCAGCTCGATCTCGGTCAGGGTGCTGTTGCTCCGCTTGAAGTCCTTGCCCAAGGCCACGCCACTGTACACCACCGGTATCCATGCGGCCACCCACAAGACCAAGAGCGTAAGACCCAGCCAACGTGGTGTGCGGGTTTCCAGCAGTAACCGGAAGCCACTCAGGAACAAGCCGATCACCGGGATCACGAGGATGGTGATGATGCCAATGGCCATCCACAACGCTTGGTCACGGGTATTGAAGAGCAGGGCACCCAGGTCGAGCAAGCCGAGATCTTCCGTAGTCCACGTGGCATGCCACAGGGAAACCGTGCTACCGATCAAGCCGGTGACCAACCCGAGAAGCATGCTGAACGCCATGACGATCAAGCCCGCACCAACGATCTTCACTATCACGGAAGCAGCTTGGGTGCGGCGTTGTGCTCCGCTCTTTCCCCAATCGCGCCCGAATTGGCTGGCCTCTTGCGCAAAGCGTTCGCTACCTTGTTTGAAGCGCTCGGCACCTTCCTCCACCACGCGTTTGATGTTCTCCACGGTCACCGCTTCGCCCCGCATCTGCAAGCGATCGGCAGCGCTGTCGGCCTTGGGCACCAGGATCCACAGCAATACGTAGATCGGGATCAGCACACCCACGCTGGCCAAGACCAACGCGATCATGGCGATACGCAACCACAACGGGTCCATGCCGATGTAGGCTCCCAGACCGCCGAGCACACCGCCCAACCACTTGTCTTCCGTATCGCGGAAGAAACGCTTAGGGCCAGAACCGCTGGTGCCAGCGCCTGCGTTGGTGCCAGGTTCTTGTGCTCCGGTGCCACCGGCGGTTTCGCTGTCCACGAAATCTTCGGGCTGCCCCATGATGGATACCACTTGCTCCACATCATGTATGGATACTACTTGGCGGCGGCCATCGAGCCGTTCGGTGAAGAGTTCGGCGACACGCGCTTCGATATCGGCCATGATATCGTCGCGACCGGCCGTTCCGGCGAAGCGGCTCCTGATATTGCCGAGATAGCGGTTAAGTGCCTCGTAGGCATCTTCTTCGATGTGGAACACCGTGCCGCTGATGTTGGCTGTGAGGGTCTTTTTCATGGTTCATTCGCCGTTGCCCGGCGAAGGCGTTGGGGGTTCTGGGGGTGGAGGGTCAACGGGTGGAACGGGCGTTCTTGCCTGTGCTGCGCGATACGGCTTCGGACAATTCTGCCCAGGTCTGGTCCAGTTCGCTCAGGAATTTCTCGCCCACGGGGGTGAGCTTGTAGTATTTGCGGGGCGGACCCGATCGCGATTCTTCCCAACGGTAGGTGAGAAGGCCGGCATCTTTCAGCCGAGTTAGGAGCGGATATAAGGTGCCTTCTACGACGATCAGTTTGGCATCCTTCAGTTTGCCGATGATGTCCGATGGATACAGCTCTCCTTGCGCTAGAACGCCGAGGATGCAGTACTCCAACACGCCTTTCCGCATCTGGGCCTTGGTGTTCTCCAGGTTCATGCTTGGCTCGTTATTTCGGTGCCGGTGGGTGGCGGTGAACAGGTCTAAGGTTCTTTGACGTGCCAAAGATATGGGCTTGGGTTAGTACTATGCAAGACAAAGTACCATTTATTGACGAATGGTAACTTTTCGAGGATGGATGGTGGCCATTAGGCGGCGGCATTAGCAGGGCAGCTACCTTTCCGCACTAAACCCAGAGCATGCGGCGCCACCTGTGGAAGATCATCTTGGTAATCGTGGTCGTACTGGGGCTGTTCGGGTACTTCCGTTACTTCTGGGTGTTCGCTACCGGGGCCAAATCCGGCGAGCTCAACTTCATCGTACATAAAGGATACCTCTTCAAGACGTACGAGGGCAAGATGATGCAGACCGGTGTGCGCACCCAGGGCGGCTCCTTTCAAAGTCTGGAGTTCTTGTTCTCGGTGGAGAACGAGGCTTTGGCCAAGCAGCTCATGGAGCATAGCGGCAACCAGTTCAACCTGCATTACAAGGAATACAAAGGGGCGTTGCCTTGGCGGGGCAACACGAACTATGTCGTGGATAGCATCATCTCCATGGAAGATGTTCACCGCTGATCGGATCCAAGGCCATGGCGATCAGAACCACCAAAACCTACGTCTCGCTCGGTTTCCTCGGGGACCTGCGGATGGGGCTGAACGAACTTTCGCGGAAGACTTCTACCGAGCATAAGGCAGCGGTGCTCTTGTTGATCCTGGTAGGGGCGGTACTGCGGGGCAAGCTCCTTGGCCTGCCCGTAGCGTACCTGGAGGCTACCGCCTACATCGATTTCGCAACGCAGTCGTTCTCCAGGATCATCTCCGATTACTCGTTCCCCACCAACCGCGTGTTCAATACGCTCTTGGTGAAGATCAGCACCGGTGTGTTCGGGGTAGGCCTTTTCCAGCTTCGCTTACCGGGGTTCATTGCCAGCGTGTTGTGCATGCCGATCTATTATGTCTTCGTTCGGTCCATGTTCAACCGCTACATCGCCCTCATTTCCCTAGCCATCGTAGCGGCTTCTGGCCCGCTGCTCGCCTCCAGCGCACCGGGTATCGGCTACAACCTGTGCTGGCTGTTCTTCACGGCCAGTTTACTCTTGGGCAGGCATTTCTTCAAAAGCAACAACGTGAAGAGCGCGCTTTGGATCGCGCTGATCAACGCCTTGGGCCTTTGGGTGGTACCGGCCTATGCTTATGCGGCATTCGCGATCTACATCTGGTTGCTCATCGCGCTGATGATGGCCTACAAGACCAGCTTGCGGGAGCGCATGCTTCGATTGGTATTCTCCTTTATCATGTTCATCGTATTCGCATTGATCCTCTACTCACCCATCCTTCAGGAGAACGGGTTCGATCAGTTGACCAACCACCACACCCAGCCGCGCTTGGAGTGGCAGGTCTTCGACCTTCGGCACACCGATCTTGCATTCGCCCACTGGTCCATGGCTGTTGACTCCACCTCGGGGTGGACCGTTGGGCTCGGTCTCCTAGGCTTGTTGTATGCGGCGTTCATCTCATCCAAGCTCCGCGCCATGCTCGTTGCCCTGTTCATATCGGGCGTGGTCATGGTGGTCCTCATCCGGCGTATGGAACCCGTGGAAGTATGGGGGTACCCCTTCTTCATTTTCCACTTGAGTTCCGGTATTGCGGTGTTCTACCTTCTGAAGTTCCTTCAAGAAAAAGTCTTTCCCAATTGGGGGAAACGCACCCGCACCGTTACCGCATCGTTGTTCTTGCTGGTGGTCTTCGGTTGGCCCGGATATTATTATGCTGCCCAACAGAACTACGGAATGCCACAGGCTCACCTTTCCGTGGCGCTCATCAAGGAACGACTTGTGCCTGGGGATAAACTCTATGTGCAACACCCGTGGGATGATCCCGTGCGGTTCTTGATGCTTTCCGAGGGTGTGGACCAACAGTTCATCACCGGGCCACCTGCGCCAGCTGGCAAGGTCATGGTAGCCGTTGGCCTGCGTCCGCTGCAAACCGTTGAAGGGGTGCTGCGTGTGAACGGAGAGGATCCCGCCCGCTGGCCCGATATGCGGATGGTGGAGGATTGGATCGGATTGAAGATCTTTGCGGCCCCGTAACGGCGGTTTCGCCACTGCGGATAACCAACGAACACTTATGGGCCGATCATCTTCGGCCCCAACTCCAACCATCATGGCCGAAGAAGGACGTCAGATCATATTCAACATGGTGAAGGTGGGGAAGACCCTATCTTCCGGTAAGAAGATCCTCAACGATATCTACCTGGGTTTCTACTACGGTGCCAAGATCGGGATCCTCGGTCTCAACGGTAGCGGTAAGTCCACGCTCATGCGCATCATCGCGGGCAAGGACAAGAACTTCGATGGCGATGTACACCTCACCCCAGGTTACAGCATCGGCCACCTGGAGCAGGAGCCCGAGTTGGACGAGACCAAGACCGTGATCGACATCGTGCGCGAAGGCGTGCAGCCCATCATGGACCTGCTGAAAGAGTACGAGGAGGTGAATAACAAGTTCGCCGACGAGGACGTGCTCAACGATCCGGACAAGATGGACAAGCTCATCGCCCGGCAAGGTGTTCTGCAGGACCAGATCGAAGCGGCCGATGCGTGGAACATCGACCAGAAGCTGAACATCGCCATGGACGCGCTTCGTTGCCCGGAGCCCGATCAGAAGATCAGCGTGCTTTCCGGTGGTGAGCGCCGCCGCGTGGCCCTTTGCCGCCTGTTGCTCCAGAGCCCGGACATCCTGCTGCTCGACGAACCGACCAACCACTTGGACGCCGAGAGCGTGGCCTGGTTGGAGCACCACCTCGCCGAATACAAAGGCACCGTCATCGCCATCACCCACGATCGTTACTTCCTCGACAACGTGGCCGGCTGGATCCTCGAACTGGATCGCGGCGAAGGCATCCCGTACAAAGGCAACTACAC
>JAEYWT010000305.1 GCA_023428865.1 Bacteroidota bacterium
GGTTTCCACGACCTGTTGGAAGACCACGGCGTGAAGGACCCCTTCCTGCACCGGTTCAACTACGAGAACTACGGCGGGCTGCCCGTACTGGGTGTGAATGGCAACGTGATCATCGGTCACGGCATCAGCAACGATGTCGCCATCAAGAGCATGGTCTTCGCCGCCCGCGAGGTGGTGTTGAGCAAGTTGAACGACCGCATCCGCGAAGCGCTCACCTGAGCCGCTCCTATCCCACCGGAATTGATACCAGAAGGCTCATTCCTCTCTCCTTCGGAAAGAGGCTAGGGGTGAGGCGCATTCCTCTTCTTCCGCGATCAATACCTTGGTCCCGCCAAACCGGTGAGCGGATCGGACCAGACCGCCCTCACCCAGAACCTGCGAACCCATGAAAATGCGTGCTGCCATCACCGCCGTGAACGGTTACGTCCCGGATTTCAAGCTGAGCAACCAGGTGTTGGAGACCATGGTGGACACCAACGATGCGTGGATCACCGAGCGCACCGGCATTAAGGAACGCCGCATCCTCAAAGGCAAGGACCAGGGGCTTAGTGTGATGGCGATCGAAGCGGTGAACGGTCTGCTGAAGAAGCGCGGCATCGGAGCCGACGAGATCGACCTGATGATAGTGGCCAGCGTAACACCCGACCGCATCTTCCCCGCCACGGCCAACATCATCTGCGACGCCATCGGTGCCAAGAACGCCTGGGGCTTCGACCTCGGCGCGGCGTGCAGCGGATTCCTCTATGCCCTCACCACGGGCAGCCAGTTCATCGAGAGTGGCAAACACAAGAAAGTGGTGGTGGTGGGTGGCGACAAGATGAGCGCCATCATCGACTATGAAGACCGCGCCACCTGCATCATCTTCGGCGACGGATGCGGCGCGGTGCTGTTGGAACCGAACGAAGAAGGCTATGGGGTGATGGACAGCATCCTGCGCAGCGATGGTAGCGGCTGCCAATACCTGCACCAAAAAGCCGGTGGCAGCATGCGCCCGCCTGTGGAGCGCACAGTTGAAGCCCGCCAACACTACGTGTACCAGGAAGGCAAGGCCGTATTCAAGTTCGCGGTGACCAACATGGCCGATGTAAGCGCAGAGATCATGGAGCGCAACGGCCTTACCGCCGATGACGTTGCCTGGCTGGTGCCGCACCAAGCGAACAAACGCATCATCGACGCCACGGCCAACCGCATGGGCTTGGACGATAGCAAGGTGATGGTGAACATCGAGAAGTTCGGCAACACCACCAGCGGCACCCTACCCTTGTGCCTATGGGAGTGGGAGAACCGCTTGAAGAAGGGCGATAACATCATCCTGAGCGCCTTTGGAGGCGGCTTCACCTGGGGTGCCATCTGGCTGAAGTGGGCCTATGGCAACTGATCCTCAACCCCTTACCCCAAGTCCTTGGCAACTTCACTGACTATCCTACCTTCGCTCCTCTTCCAACCTGCGCTTAGCGCAACAGAAGGAGCGTGATGACGGCCAACAAAGAGCAAGCCCCGATGAACCTGAACCAGATCCAGGACCTGATCAAATTCGTCGCCAAGAGCGGCGTAAGCGAAGTGGAGATCGAGCAGAAGGATTTCAAGATCACCATCAAGACTCCCGCTGGCAAGAAGGAAGTCCAGGTGATCGCTGCACCGGCACCCGTAGCCGCTGCACCGTTGCCTGCGGCAGCACCAGCCCCGGCAGCAGCTCCGGCCCCGGCAGCACCAGCAGCAGCTCCCGCACCAACGGCAGACTCCAAGTACATCACCATCAAAGCGCCGATGATCGGCACCTTCTACCGTGCCGCAGGGCCTGGCAAGCCGGTGTTCGTGAACGTGGGCGATGAGGTGAAGCCCGGCAAGGCCATCTGCATCATCGAAGCCATGAAGCTCTTCAACGAGATCGAGAGCGATGTGGCTGGTAAGATCGTAAAGGTGTTGGTGGACGATGCCAAGCCGGTGGAGTACGATCAGCCCTTGTTCCTCGTCGATCCATCCTGATCCACGCCCATGTTCAAGAAGATCCTGATCGCCAATCGCGGCGAGATCGCCCTGCGCGTGATCCGTACCTGTCGCGAGATGGGCATCAAAACGGTGGCCGTGTACAGCACCGCCGACAAGGAAAGCCTGCATGTACGCTTCGCCGATGAGGCCGTGTGCATAGGTCCGGCGCCGAGCAAGGAGAGCTACCTGAACATGGTGCGCATCATCGCGGCTGCGGAGATCACCAATGCGGATGCGATCCACCCCGGCTATGGTTTCTTGAGCGAGAACGCCAAGTTCAGCAAGCTCTGCCAGCAGCACGGCATTAAATTCATCGGTGCCACGCCCGAGCAGATCGAGGCCATGGGCGACAAGGCCACCGCGAAAGCCACGATGATCGCGGCGGGTGTACCGGTGGTGCCAGGCACCGAAGGCTTGGTCACCGATATCGTCCTGGCGAAGAAAGAAGCCAAGCGCATCGGCTACCCGGTGATCCTGAAAGCCACGGCTGGTGGCGGTGGCAAGGGCATGCGTCTGGTCTGGAAGGAAGAAGAATTCCAAGAAGCCTTCGAGAAAGCCAGCCAGGAAGCGGGTGCGGCCTTCGGCAACCCGGGCATGTACATGGAGAAGTACATCCTGGAGCCACGCCACATCGAGATCCAGATCGCAGGCGACCAGTATGGCACCTTCTGCCACATGAGCGAGCGCGACTGTTCCATCCAGCGCCGTCACCAGAAGTTGGTGGAAGAAACGCCTTCGCCCTTCATGACGAAAGCGCTGCGCAAGAAGATGGGCGAAGCGGCGATCAAAGCCGCTGCCAGCGTGAACTACGAAGGTGTGGGTACTGTGGAGTTCCTAGTGGACAAGGACCGCAACTTCTACTTCATGGAGATGAACACGCGGATCCAGGTGGAGCACACGATCACCGAAGAGGTCATCGACTATGACCTGATCCGCGAGCAGATCAAGATCGCAGCGGGCATACCCATCAGCGGCCTCAACTACGAGCCCACGCGCCACAGCATCCAATGCCGGATCAACGCGGAGGATCCGTTCAACGGCTTCAGGCCCAACCCTGGCAAGATCACCAGTTATCACAGCCCGGGTGGCCATGGTGTACGCGTGGATACACACGTATACGCTGGCTACACAATTCCGCCGAACTACGACAGCATGATCGGCAAATTGATCGTGAGCGCACAGACGCGGGAGGAAGCCATTACGAAGATGGAGCGCGCCCTGAGCGAATACGTGATCGAAGGTATCCACACCACGATCCCCTTCCACCTGCAGTTGATGCAGAACGAGCAGTTCCGTGCGGGCAACTTCACCACGAAGTTCCTGGAGGATCTGGAGATCAAGAAGCCAGCGTAAGCGACCAGGGCCATGAACGGCCGCCTGTCACGCTACGCGCTCATCGCTCTTGTCGCGGCCACCATCGCGGTGCGCTGTTCCTTTCCACAGCGCCAAGTGCTCACGTGGGATGTCTTCGGGTACTACCTCTACCTGCCTGCGGTCTTCATACACCATGACCCGGCACTGAAGGATCGCGCCTGGCTGGAAGAAGCGACCACCGCGTACCCACCCTCCACCACATTGTACCAATTGGTGGAGGGGCCTGATGGTGCCCGTGTGATCAAATACAGTTCGGGCATGGCGGTGCTGTACGCGCCGTTCTTCTTCGCTGCACACCTGTTAGCCGGACCACTCGGTCATCCAGCGGATGGTTTCTCTCCACCTTATCAGGATGCCATAGCGGTGGGCTGTCTGGTCTTCGCATTGCTTGGGCTCGTGCTCTACCGCAAGGCGCTCCTGCACTTCTTCGACGACCGATGGACCGCCATGTTATTGTTGCTCATCGGTTTCGGCACGAACTGGTTCCAGCTTACCGCATGGGATGGCACCTTGCTCACGCATAGTGCACTCTTCACCCTATACGCTTGGCTTGTGCTCGCCACCATCCGTTGGCACCAGAGGCCAACCTTGAGCCAAGCCATACAGCTCGGTGCGGCACTTGGGCTCATCACCTTGATCCGCCCATCGGAACTGGTGGCTGCACTGACCCCGCTCTTATGGGGACTTCGCACGGCAGCGGATCGGCGCATGAAGTGGGTCGGTATCACCACGCATCCGCACCACGTGCTCGGTATGGCGGTGGTTTTCGCACTCGCTGTTTCGCCCCAAGTGCTGTACTGGAAAGTGACCACAGGTCAATGGCTTTTCTACTCGTACGTGAATCCCGGAGAAGGCTTCGACTTCGCCTCGCCACATCTGCGCCCCTATCTGATCAGTTTCCGCAAGGGTTGGTTCGTGTACACCCCGCTCATGATGCTCGCGGTCGCTGGTATCGCCACCTTGTGGAAGCGCATTCCCCAAGCCTTTTGGGCCGTGACCGTATTCCTGCTCGTTGACCTTTGGGTCGTTTCCAGTTGGAGCTGTTGGTGGTATGCCGGTGGCAGCTTCAGCGCACGCAGCATGGTTCCTGCGTATGTCCTGCTCGCACTGCCATTGGGAACACTTATGCAATGGGCGTGGCTCCAACGATGGGCTCGAATTCCGTTGGTGGTCGCTTGCAGTGCCTTCGTTGCGCTCAACCTCTTCCAGACCTGGCAGTGGACAGCCGGCATCATCAGTAAGGAGCGCATGACCAAGGCCTATTACAAAGCCGTGTTCGGGCGTACGCACGTTCCTGCGGAAGCAGAGGATCTTCTGCTGGTAAGCCGTTCGTTGGGCGATGAAGAAACGCTGACCCGTGAGGATCGGTACACCAAGCGGGAGCTCATGCGGATGACCTTCGATGACCTTCCTGATGGTGTGCTATCCCTGAACGCTGATACCTTGTGGTCACCGGCCTACGAGAACACCTTCGAGGGTTTGACCGACGAAGACCACGCGTGGATAAGAGCTTCGGCACGTTTCTGGGTAGGTGACAGCATTGCAAGACCACCCTCCACGGTGATCCATTTCGAACACGATGGCGGGCTGTACAAATACCTGGCGCGCGATTGGGACATACCGCCGGGCGCACGGAACACCTGGGTCGTGTTCAGTGTGGATTACATCACCCCCGAAGTGCGCAGCAGGCAGGATAAAATGACGGCCTACATCTGGAACCAACATGGCGCGGCCGTTCGTGTGGCCGACTTCGTAGTGGAAGCCTTCGAGCCGAAGTGATCAGGGTGTGATGTGCGTTGCGGAAAGCACGCCGTTGTCCATCGCGAACACGACACCGCGTGGTAGACCACGCTCTTTAAGGATCGCGATCGCAGCGTCCGGATCGGCCACCCCGAGCACATTCCTACGGGCATACCAGCTCACTTGCGGCTCGGTGGAAATGCCATGCCCGAAGACCACTTCATCGGGCGCTGCATGGGAGGCGATGAACGTACCGATGGTGCGCTCCTGTTCGTAACGACCGTTATCGTGACCTGGCAATGGATTGGTGCGATAGAAATAGAGGACACAAACAACACAGGTCAAGGTCAACGCGGCCCGGCTCCACACGGGCCGTAGGGTTGTCAGCGCCCAGCCTGCAAGTCCACACAACAAAGGCGCGGCTTTCAGCGCTGCGAAGTCATGCTCGGCGTATTGCAGCAAGACCAGGTGATCGAGCACAACGGGAAGACCGGTAAGGAGCACGAAAAGACCCAGCTTTTCAGGAAACGTGGGCATATTCCCCTTTCCTACCCTGTCGCGCATCAACAACACGATCAGCAGGAGGATCACCGGCAGGAAACCGATCCGGTAGTTCACCAACACTTGCTTCAGGGTCGGCCACAGGTCAACACCTACAGAACCGCGCACGGCGAAGCGCGTGGCGAAATGCTGCAACAGCGCAGCCGCATCGATCACCTGTAGAAAGCGCCAAGCCGTAAGACCAAAGGCAGCTAGAAGAGCAAGTCCCGTGAGCAGGGTCAAAGCCATCAACCTGGGTCTTGCGGCATGCCACCAGCGGAACGCAGCGACCACCACACCAGCCAGGGCAGCGAAAACACCCAACCAGCTCATGTACACTGTAAGGAAAAGTGTTGCGGTATAGCCTACCCAGATCTTGCGTGAAACAGAGCCATCGTTCTGGAATAGCCGTATGGCAAAGACCAAGTGGAACATCCACGGAACCTGCACGAACATGTCGCTCATGTAGGCATTGCCATGGAACCATAAAGTGACTGGAAGAAAAAGGTAGAGCACCGCACCGAAAAGTGCTCCCCCTTCATCCAGTACGACCCGAAGCACAACGAAGAACGCCCATGCCGTTACCAGGTGGAAGAACATGTTCATCCACTGTAGTCCGGCAACGTTGGGCGCGGTGTTGGTCAAGGAGAACAAGGCATAGGGCATATCGTAGGCCAATGGCGGATGCGAGAAGTAATAGAGTCCGACCGCCCGTTCGTTACGGTCGTAGTGTGCAGATGGAAAGAGCGCCTCTCCATCGCGGATGAAGCCGCCCGATGGTAGGCCACGGTGCGTGAAAAAACCGTCTTCCCACCAATTCGTGAGCGCGATCAAAGTGAACGCGGTGCAATACTCGTGATGCGCGGATAGCGGCCGGTCGATCAACGGCCAACGCACGGCCACGCTCAGCGCAAAGGCCGTAAGCAAGGTGAACAGGACCGAGCGGGACATGCAGCGAACTTACACCGGCACAGCGTCGTGGGCTGACTCGCCTAGCTTTGAGCGCATGACAGCGCAGCGCGTGACGCTTGGTTGGTGGTGGCTTCCGGCCTTCATCGTGGCGGCATTCGTGTTGTACTGGCCGGCGCTCCATCTCACACCCTTCAGCGACGATCACTCCGCGTTGTGGAACTCCGGGGTGCGCGGTATACCATGGCGCAACGGCATCTTCAGGCCCTTGAGCGACCTCACCTTCCGGGTGGGCTACTGGTTCTGGGGAACAGCGGCAGAAGGGCACCGGGCGTTCAATCTGGTGGTCCATGCGGTGAATGCCTACCTGCTCTTCGTGTTGTGCCAGCAATGGACGCCTGATCCCGGTAGAGCGGTCGGGATCATTGGGGCAACACTCTTCATGGTCTATCCTTTCCACCAAGAATCGGTGGTGTGGTTGGTCGGCCGGGAATCGAGCCTGGGAACCATGTTCATCCTGCTCGGCATGGTGATCGGTGGCACAGCTTGGACGATCCGCTTGCGCATCATTCTACTGACCGTCGCACTCGTACTTGGCCTGCTCTGCTATGAAGGTGCAGCCCTGTTGGTGCCCCTTGCGTTCTTGGCAAGCGCACTTCCGCTCAACCAATCATGGCGCGAACTGCGCAGGCAGCTCTACCTCCCAGGCTTGGTGTTGTTTGCCTTCCTTGTGTTACGGAGTTTGCAAGTCGATGCGGATACCTACATCATTGGATCACTACAGCGGCAGCCTGTCCAAGTCCTCGAGAACATTCCGAAGGTCATCGCCCGCTTGTTCCTTCCCCCGGAAGCGGATCCGACGACACAGCTGATACGCGGTGTCGTGCTACTCATCGTATTGGCTTTCTCCGGGTACTGGATCACCCGTTCAGCAGCACTTCGCACATGGCGCGGCGTTCTCCTCGCTTGGACCGTGCTGACCTTTGTGGCTTGTGCGGTGGGCTTCGTTGCAGGTGTAAGCACCATCACCAGCGAAAGTGATCGATACCTCTACCTGCCTTCGGCGTTCCTCTGCGTCCTATTGGGCACCATCATCTCTTGCATCGCAAGCC
>JAEYWT010000322.1 GCA_023428865.1 Bacteroidota bacterium
AACTTCAACCGGCTCCAACCCGAGGTGGGTGAAAGGATCTTCCGTTCCAATACCTCGGCTGTTTCGCCGAAGAGCCACTGGGTTACCATTTCGGCGCGGTCGTTCGGCTCTTTACGAACGGGAACGATGGAGAGCGGGCAGATGACAGCGGGCATGGCTTAGAGCGCTTCGATCACGATGGCGCTACCACCACCACCACCGTTGCAGATACCGGCAGCACCGTATTTACCACCGTTCTGCTTCAACACGTTGATCAGTGTAACAATGATCCGTGCGCCGCTGCAGCCCAACGGATGGCCTAGCGCCACAGCACCTCCATTCACGTTCACCTTCGCAGGATCGAGGTCCATGAGGCGTGTATTGGCAATGCCCACCACCGAGAAGGCCTCATTCAGCTCGTAGAAGCTGATGTCGCTCATCTTCAGGCCGGCCTTTTCCACCGCGCGGGGCACGGCTTTGGCGGGCGTGGTCGTGAACCACTCAGGAGCTTGTTCTGCGTCGGCGTAGGAGAGCACCTTGGCGAGCGGTTTCAGGCCGAGGGCCTTCGCTTTCTCGGCGCTCATCAGTACCAGGGCGGCAGCACCATCATTGATCGCGCTGGCGTTGGCTGCGGTAACGGTACCTTCTTTGGTGAAGACAGGCTTCAGCGTGGGGATCTTCTCGAAGTTGGCTGCTTTGAACTGCTCGTCTTCAGCAAAGACTACATCTCCCTTGCGTGTTTTTACCGTCACTGGGATCACTTCATCGGCGAACTTACCGGCCTTCCAGGCGTTGGCGGCGCGTGTATAGCTCTCGATGGCGAAGGCGTCCTGTTCCTCGCGTGTGATCTTGTGCTCTTTCGCGGTGTTGTCCGCACTAACGCCCATGGCGGTCTGGTGGTACACATCGGTAAGACCGTCCTTACCGATCCCGTCGATCAGTTGTCCATTGCCGAAGCGGTAGCCGTAACGGGCTTGTTCCAAGTAGAAGGGTGTGCGGCTCATGTTCTCCATGCCACCGGCCACCACCACATCGGCATCACCGAGGAGGATGTCTTGGGTGGCCATCATCACGGCCTTCATGCCGCTGGCGCAGACCTTATTCACCGTGGTGGCCTGCACTGAATCGGGAAGCCCGGCGAATTTTGAAGCTTGGCGAGCAGGGGCTTGGCCCAGGTTAGCTTGAAGCACGCTGCCCATGATCACTTCCTGAACGGCCTCTGGGGCCACACCGGCACGCTCCACCGCACCTTTAATGGCCGCCGCCCCGAGCTGGGTAGCGCTTACTTCGGCCAGGCTGCCGCCGAAGCTGCCAATGGGAGTACGTACTGCGGAAACGATGACGACTTCACGAGCCATGGAAGGTGGATTTTTTGAGGTGTTTTTTCCGAAGTCGCAAAGGTAGGAACGAGGGAACAGGTATTCATCTATATTTGCCGCCCCGCCGAACGTGGTGGGACACCTTGGAGAGGTGGGTGAGTGGCTTAAACCAGTAGTTTGCTAAACTGCCGTACGGGTTATTCTGTACCGGGGGTTCGAATCCCCCCCTCTCCGCGTTAAGCCCGAAAGTCGGGTGATGATACGGGCAAAGCACAGCCCGGCTTTCGAGCCGAATGTGTGGAAAGTGTTTTCGGGGCGTAGCGTAGCCCGGTATCGCGCCTGCTTTGGGAGCAGGAGGTCGTCAGTTCGAATCTGGCCGCCCCGACAAGAGCCGACCGTCATGGTCGGCTCTTCGTTTTTTGTTTTCCGACTATAGACCTGCAGCCTGGTATCGCGTCCCGCTTCAAGCGGGAAGGTCGTCAGTTCGGATCTGGCCGCCCCGATAAGGGGGCGCCTCGCAGTTGCAAGACAGCCTCCTTCCTATTGTTGCCTTCTGTTTCGGACCTTTGCGCCCCTGACCCCGTAGCTCAGCTGGATAGAGCAGCAGCCTTCTAAGCTGCCGGCCGTTGGTTCGAATCCAACCGGGGTCGCCAGGAATACCTGTTAGTTGACTGCAGGAAGGTCCGTTCTACTGATCGTTGCAGTTTTCAACGATCATTTCCCGTTCAAAAACGCCTGAAAAGGCACCTATTCAGCACTTCCGGATCGATCGCGGAGCCTCAGCGGCCCTCCATCGGGTGCATGGGCTAGCTTGTCGAAATGTTCAAGATCTGTTGATCCTCAGTCCGTTGCAAAGCTTGTAAGGGCGCCAATTTCGCGGCGCCGGAAATGCAAGGTCTGGCCACGGAACCATGAGATCGATCCTCCTCTCCATTGCCTTTGCCGCCAGCGCCTCCCAGGCGGCGGTCTACTACGTTTCCCCCGCGGGCAACGATAGTAACAACGGCACCAGCCAATCCACGCCGTGGCGATCACTGGCGCGTGTGCAGCAATACTCCAGCAGTGCGGTAGCTGGTGATCAGGTCTTGTTCCAGCGCGGAGCCACCTTCACCGGTCAGCTCTCTTGGTATGGATCGGGCACGGCCGGTTCCAACATCATCATCGGTGCCTATGGAACGGGTGCCATGCCGGTGATCAATGGCGCGATACCCGTAACCGGTTGGACCCTCCATGCGGGCAATATCTACAAGGCATCGGTATCGCAAGCGGTGAAGTACGTCTTCGTGAACGGGGCCTTGCAGACCCTTGCACGCTACCCCAACACCGGCTGGATGCGGGTGAACACGTCCACGAACACCTCACTTACCAGCACCAACATCACCCAAGGCAGCGGCTACTGGAACGGAGCTTCCCTGGTGATCCGCAGTACGAACTGGTGCTACGAGAACCGCGTGATCAGCAACCATACGGGTAGCACCATCAGCTACCCTAACATCACCTACAGCACCGGCAACTACAACTGGGGATTCTTCCTGTGCAACAAGCTGAGCGAGTTGGATTCACCCGGTGAATGGTACCACGATGCGGCCACCGGTACGCTCTACCTCTGGGCCCCAGGTGGAGGTAGCCCGGCCACCCAAGCGGTGGAAGCATCCATTCACGACTATGGTATCTCCATCGAATGGCAGCGCAGCCGTATTCGGGTTCAGGACATCGCGTTCAAAGGACAACGCCAAGCTGGAGTGTACAACACGGGTACCTACAACACGGTAACGGGTTGCACCATGGAAAAGAGCTACCACGGGATCCTGAGCTATGGAAGCAATAATACGTATACCAACAACACCATCCAGAACACGTATGCTGCTGGTGTCGCCGTGATCGACAACGGCACCACCATTTCGGGCAATACGCTTACGGACATCGCGCTGGTGGCAGGTCTTGGCGAAACGGCCTTCGGATACCATGGTATGCGTGTAGGCGGCGGCACGAACTACATCCGCGACAATCGCCTGCACAACACGGGCAACTCGGGCATCTTCGTGGGCGAAACGGCGACCGTGGAGCGGAATGTGATCTCCAACTTCTGTGTCACCGTGAACGATGGTGGCGGCATCTACTGGGACAATGGCCAGAACATGCTGATCCAGGACAACATCATCCGCGATGCGGTGGGTAACATAGAAAGCGCGGCCACGAACTATTCGGTGAATGGAAGGATCCTGCCGGGCATCTATTTCGGTAACGCGGTGATCCAGAACTGCATCATCCAGCGCAACACGGTGAGCAACTGTACCATCGGTATCCAGGTGGACCATACGATGGTATCGCAGAACAACCAGGTGAAGGACAACATCCTGTTCAACAATGGGGTGCAGTTGAACATCACCGACATGAGCAATGTGAACGGTCCGGGTGCCGCGCCGCCGTACTACAAAGCCTCGTACAACACCGTGTACTCGGGCAACCAGTTGTACAGTCTCGCTCCGGATCAGTTGTGCATGCAGGTCTGGAACTATTACCTGCAGGGCAACGTCAACTTCGGGACCTTCACCAACAACAAGCTCTTCAATCCGTTCAACGAGATGAGCATCAAGAACTGGAACCTTGGTGCCGGAAACAGTAACACCTACTCGCTGGAAAGGTGGCGCACCGAGCGGAACAGCGAAGTAGGGAGCACACGAAGCCCACTGCGTTCGGCCCTCGTTAGCACCACGAGCGAATTGAGCTCCAACCTGGTCCTCAATGGCAACTTCAACAGCAATGTGAATGGCTGGGGGGGCTGGCCTACGAACGCCGTAGTGACCCGCGACCTCACCTACCTGGACAATGGGGCCTTGAAGGTGGTACTACCGAACGCAAGCCAGAGCGCACAGTACAACCTGTGGAATCCGGACCAATTCAGCATGCAGAACGGCCAGTGGTACCGCTTCCGGTTCAGCATACAGAGCAGCATACCCGGCCTGGTGAACGCATCGGTAAAAGGAGTTAGCCAGATGGCCAGTGGTTACGCCATCTCGCAAACAGTGATCCCATTCGATGGCGAACGCCGCAACATGGAGATCTACTTCCAGAGCAACCTGACCGAGCAAGCCGTTACCATGTTCTCGCACTTCTTCCCCGAGAACACCTATTGGCTGGACAATGTGGAGTTGCATCGTGTAACGGTACAGCCACGACCAGCGGCCAATGAGCACAAATTGTTGGCCAATGAGACCAGCGCCGCACAGACCTTCAGCCTGCCCGCAGGTTGCTGGTACGATATGAACGGCACCCTGCTCTCAGGTCCGCAGACCGTAGCAGCTTATTCGTCCAAGATCATCTACAGTATTCCAGGAACGGGATGCTCGGCACCAATAGCCACCACCATAGGTGCGAAAGTATTGTTGGGTGGAGCGCTTAATTGGAACACGGGCATCATGCGCGATAACCTGCGTCAGTCCGCGTTGATCCCATCGAACGAACCATACTCCTCGCTGTTCGGTGTGTCATTGGAGAACGGCGGTGCTTCCATGTCATCAAGTTTGTTGAACGCCACGGGTTCGCAAGCCATCGTGGACTGGGTACTGTTGGAATTGCGCAACAACGACGCGGGCCATACCGTGGCCGCACGAAGGGCCGCACTACTGCGCGCCAATGGACAAGTGGTTAGCACCTCGGGCGAGGACCAGATCGCGTTCTCCACCAACCCGGTCGGCAAGCGCTTGGTGATCCACCATCGCAACCACTTGGGCGTGATGACCAGTGCCACCATCACCAGCCATGGTCAAGTGATCGACTTCACTGGTGCGGGTACCACCTTGTACGGTAGCAACGGTCTTAAGGTGAATGGCAGCTATCGCGCCATGTGGCCCGGCGATGTGAACTCTGACGGCAACGTGGTGTACACGGGCTCGGCGAACGACCGTGATCCTGTGCTCAGCACGATCGGTGGTGCTGTGGCCACCAACATGGTGAACGCCTATTCGCGCAGCGATGTGAACCTCGACGGCGTGGTGAAGTACAGCGGTACCGACAACGATCGTGACATCGTGCTGGAGGTGATAGGCGGGGCGGTCCCTACCACCGTTCGCCAGGCGCAGCTCCCCTGATCGACTGTCGATCAGATCCGTTCCAAGGTGGCCGGTGGCATCCAGCCCACACTACCGTTGGCCAAGCGCACTTCGCTCCAGGCGTTATCCTGTTGCAACACGGTGACCTTAGTGCCCTTGTGTAGTACAAAGAGCACGGTGCTGCCATCGCGCGGCTCGCTTCGCACATCCACCTTGGCGCTCATGATGATGGCATCGCTTTCGTCGGTGAGCTCCGTGTGGCGATAGGCAGCGAAAGCAATCGAGAGCGCAGTACCGAGAAAGAGCACACCACTGAGTCCGAAGAGTACCCTGCGAAGGCTGCGCTGCCGCAAGGCGACGGCGGCCCCGAGTGCAGTGAAAGTGAGCAAGCAGGCCCACAAGGCGCGCCGGGCCCATTGGTCCGCATCGCGTCCACCGCGTATCCTGCTCCATGTAGTGCCAAGGCTGAAGCTCGGTAGCTCGTTCACGCGGTCAACCACGTTCTGGCGTGCCAGTTCGAGGTTCGTGCGCACATCGGCATCGCCGGGTGCGAGTCGCAAGGCCCGTTCGTAGTAGAGGATCGCATGCGGGATATCGTTCAGCTTGAAATGGCAGTTGCCGATGTTGTACAACAGGGCAGGGGAGGTGAAGGCCGTGTTCGCCGAATCGAACAATGCTAGGGCGGTCTTCACTTCGCCAGCGGCATACGCGCGTGTTCCTTGCGCGGCCAGCGAATCCGCCTCGGTACGCGATAAGGCGTAGACCTGGAAAGTGGTCAAGAGCAGCAGGCTCAGGGTGATCGTCTTCATGCGCGTACGAGTTGTTCGGTGCGACCGATCAAGGCGATGGCCTGTTCATACACTTGTTGTCGGGGCTTCTCTTCCACCGGTGCAAAGCGCGCCATATCACAAACCTCCAGCAGACGGATGTACTCTGCGGCTACGGCTTCACCGTTCGAGTAGCGGCCATAGAGTTCGCGCAGTTTGGCGGCATTGATCTCGGCAGGTCCCAAGCCGAATTTGTCGCCGATGTAGCCATGCAAGGCTTTGCCAAGTGCATTGTAGAAGGCATTGCGATCGCTGTCCTTCAGAGCGGCTTCGGCTAAGCTTAAGTGTTTTCGCGCCAACCGGTCGGCCTGTTTGCGGCGCATGCCAGCCACATCGTTCAGTTGTGCCTCCTGCTTTCGGCGCCAGGCTAAGAAAACGATGAACCCAAGCACCGGCGCGCTCATACCGGCAAGCCAGGACAAGGAACCGAAGAGGTGCTTACCAGCAGGGCGTAGCGACAGATCGCCCGTGCGGATGTATCGGATATCCTTGCCCAGCACTTGCACATCGGACTTGTTCGGTCGCTGCACGGAAACACTTCCGCCTTCACCTGCGCTTACTTGGAAGGTGAGGGTGGGGCCGGTGATGGTGCGGTAATTGCCGGTGCGTGTATCGAAGTAGGTGAATGTGATGGGGTCCAGGGTGAACTCCCCTTCATGGCGTGGGATCACCAGGTATTGATAGCTACGCGAACCGCTCATGCCAGCACCGGTAACGCTGATCTTGTCCACCACCTTGGGGTCGTACGTCTCGAAGTCGCTGGGAAAGTTCATCGCTGGCGCTTCCATCAACTTCAGGTTACCCTTGCCAGCATAGGTGACCTGTAGATCGATGGCTTCATTGGCCTTCAGGCTCGTGCGGTCCGCTTTCACCACCATTTCCAGTTCGCCTACGGCACCTTTGAAAGAAGCAGGTGCGTTCCCCGGAATTGCGGTCACGGTCACGTCTGCGGCATTGCTCTTGATCTCTAATGCGGTTCCCCGGTTGAAGAACGAACGGTTCACCACGCACTCCATGGTGAAGGGTGAAACACGCAGCTTGCCCGCCCGCTGTGGTATGAGCACTTGGCGTTTGATCACCGCTGTGCGATACTGCAATCCATTGATGGTGGCCAGTTGTTTATCCCAGCTCACCTCACCGGTCTCCACGTTCTCTGCCCAGAAACCATCCAGCTTGGGCATATCCATCTTCGTGGTCTCAAGCCCGGAATAGCGCGAATAGAGCGTGTAGGTGGCAACGACCTGTTCGCCCACATAGGCTTTGTTCTTGTTGAGGGAGATGGTGGTGAACAGGTTGGCATCGCGGCTCTGTCCTTGAGCGGCATGGGGATCCGCTTGTGATCCTGAACCTTTGAGGACCTCGATGTTGATGGGTTCGGTCTCGATCACGCCGCCACCAACACGCACCTTCGCCGAACCGATGGTGTACTTGCCCGGTGCTGTTGCCGTGAGCACCCATGTGCGACTGGTAGAGCCGCTCATGCGCCCATTGATGATGGTGAAGCTGCTGTTGTCGAAAGGCCCTTGTACCACCATCATACCTCCGAAGGCTGGTGCTTCGAACCGGTCGCGAGAGTTGCCCAGGCTCAGCGTGTACTTCACATATTCACCTACAGAGATCGTATTTCGGTCCACTTGGGCCGTGAAGGTGATCTCCTGTGCCCACGCAGCAGGGGCGGTAAGGAACACCAGACCCAGAACAAGCAAAAAGCGGTAGATGCGCATGATCACCAATCCTTTTCAATGGTTCTACGAACAGCCGGTCTCCTTCTCACCCTCACTTTTTCCTGCACATCCTTCTCCGAACGTTCCATGGCATCGAGCATGCGCATGGCCGCTTGTGGGTCTATTGCGCCTTGTTGCCCGCTTTTCTGTTGCTGTGGATCCTTCTTTTCGCTCTGTTGTGCCTGCTCTTGCTTCTCCTGTTCGCCGCTCTTCTGGTCCTTCCCCTGTTGGTCTTTGCTTTGTTGATCCTTGCCCTGCTCGTCTTTCTGTTGTTGCTCCTGCTGTTGCTGTTCCGCTTGGTTCTTCTGGTCTTCCTTCACCAGTTCCTCGGCCAGCTTCAATAGTTTGGGGTCACCAGGGTATTGCTGCAAGCCCTTGTCCAAGGTGCGCAACGCTTGGATCTTGTCTTGCTTCACATATTCCCGGGAGGCTTGGTTGAAGAAGGCTTCTGCGGAAACCGTCTGTGCCCAGCCTTGTGCGCAAATGGCTGTGGCGAACAGGATCATGTATGCACGGAGGGTTCTCATTTCGCCTGTGCTGCTTTGGTCACAACGTCCAGTTTGTTCAGGTAGTCCTGCTTCTGGCCCAGGCTGGGCTCGGCTTTCAGACCATCCTGTAGGACCTTCAACGCTTCGTTGAACTTGTACGCATCCACGAGTTCGTCGGCTTTCTGCATCAAAGCCTGTGCGCGCGCGCTCAAGCCTTTGTCGTTGCTCTTGTTGCGTTCCGCTTTTTCCGCAGCCTCCTTCACTCGTGCGGCGATACGCTGTTGCACCAAGGCCAGATTATGCCGGGTGTCCTCATCCATCGGACTACGACGCAGTCCGTTCTTCAGCGCGTTGGCGGCTTGGGCAAGGGCGGAGTCCTGCAGCTGCTCCAACTTGCGGTTCTCTAGAATGATGGAATCACGGGCCACGATCATGCGGACTTTTGAGGCTACATCGGCACCTTCTATCCGCATCTCCTTCACCTTGGCTTCACCGGCTCTGGCCATGCTATCGCTCTTCAGCGCGAGCAAGGCCCAGGTAGTGCCCAGGTTGTGATCGGTCATGGCGTTCAACGAATCGTTGCGGTTGCGGTCGCTGGCCTGCTGGTAGGCGTGTAGTGCGGAATCCAGTAAGGACCGGCGCAACAAGGTATTGCCC
>JAEYWT010000328.1 GCA_023428865.1 Bacteroidota bacterium
GACTTCAACCGAGAGGTATTGCGAAAGTTCCGCGACCGCATGGACGAACGGCGCCACGGCGATGGCCCTACACCACGTCGCCATTAAGCCCGGGTACTGCACCTTTGCGTCCAACTCGTATGGACGCACTGCACACCGCTTTCCACCAACACCTGGCACAGACCAGCCCCTATCCCATCGCGTTGGATGTGGTGGGTGCTGAAGGCTGCCATATCCACACCCGCGACGGCAAACGTTACTTGGACCTGGTAGCCGGACTGGCAGTGAACAACACCGGCCACCGGCACCCGGCGGTGATCCAAGCGATAAAGGACCAATGTGATCGTTATCTGCATGTGATCCCCTATGGTGAATTCGTGCAGGAACCACAGGTGCGATTCGCCGAACGCCTCACCACCCTATTACCGCCGGGATTGGATAGCGTGTACTTCGTGAACAGCGGCACCGAAGCCAACGAAGCCGCCATCAAACTGGCCAAGCGCATTACCGGCCGCACGGGCTTGGTGGCCTGCCACAAGAGCTACCACGGAAGCACACACGGGTCACTCAGCATCACCGGCAATGAAGCCAAGAAATACCGAAACCGTCCGTTACTGCCCGATGTACGGTTCATCACCTTCAATGAAGCCGCCGACCTAACCTTCATCGACACGCACACGGCAGCCGTGATCGTGGAACCGATCCAAGGTGACGCTGGCGTGCGCTTGCCCTCCTTGGATTGGATGAAGGCCCTTCGCGAACGCTGCACCGAAGTGGGTGTCATGCTCGTTTTCGATGAAGTACAGACCGGCTTCGGACGCACCGGTACACGCTTCGCATTCGAACAGTTCGGCGTGGTGCCCGATATCCTCGTGTTGGGCAAAGCGCTCGGCGGCGGCTTACCCATGGGGGCCTTCGTTTCTTCCACAGAATACATGCGGCTCTTGACGCACGATCCAGTGCTGGGCCACATCACCACCTTCGGAGGGCATCCCCTGCCCTGCGTGGCTGGGTTGGCGGCGTTGGAGGTATTGGAAAGCGAGCAGCTCGCCGAGCACGCCCGGCGAATGGGCGAGCGTTTCAAGGACGGTCTGCGTCATGAACGGATCGTGGAAATACGTGGCACCGGAATGATGCTCGCTGTTGACCTTGGTGATGCTGATCGGGTGCAGACCGTGGTCCACGACTGCCTGGCCCATGGGGTGTTGGGCTTCTGGTTCCTATCGTGCCCTACCGCCTTCCGGATCGCGCCGCCACTGACCATCAGCGAAGCCGAAGTGGAGCATGCTATCCATGTGATCCTCAGTGCATTGAGGCGGACGGTGTGAACCGTCTGCGGAATTGGCAGGAATTGACAAATCCCGTAGTGGGCCACGGTGCCAGTTTTGGACATGATCACACGACTACGCCCCCTTTCGAACCGACCTGCCGTTCCCGGCTCGGAACCCTCCGGTGGCCGGTGCATCGGAACCTATCCATGTGGCGAGCTTGAACGTTCGCCCTCGATCCGTACTTTAGGCCCGCTAAGGAAACCGAAACCCCTCGTTCACTTGCAACAAATGAAACACGTTCTACTCGGAATTGCCGCCTGCACCCTGTCCCTCGCGGCCAGTGCCCAGCACTACCAGTGCGGCACCGACCATATGCGGGCGCAACGCATTGCAGAAGACCCAACCTACCTCGAGCGTGAGGCGGCACTGGAGCAGGATATCCAAGCGCTTTTGCGTAACAGTTCCCGCCAGGATCGAGACCGCGAAACGATCATCACCATCCCGATCGTTTTCCACGTGATCCACTTGGGCAGTTCCGAGAACATCAGCAACGAACAGATCCTGAACCAGGTCGACCTGCTGAACCAGGATTTCCGTGCACTGAACCCCGATATCGGTGCGGTGCATCCGGCTTTCACCAACTCGGTGGGTGACGCGATGATCCAATTCGCTCTACCGACCATCGATCCACTTGGCAACTGCACCAATGGCATCGACCGGGTGCGTACCCCCGAAACCTTGCGCGGAAGTGATAAGGCCAAAATGAACCCATGGCCTCGGGATAAATACCTCAACGTTTGGGTGATCCGCAACATGGAAACCGCTGGTGTGGGCGGTTATGCCTACTACCCCAGTGCTTGGGACGGTCCGATCCAGCGTTTGGCCGACGGTATCATCATCGAGCATGGATATATCGGCGAGATCGGCACGGGTACCCCAGGTCGTTCAACCGCGCTGACCCACGAGATCGGCCACTACCTCAACCTGCCGCACGTGTGGGGCAGCAATAACGGTGTGGAACCCGGTGGTGAACAAGCGCCCCCGAACCGCATGGTACCAGAGTGCGGTGATGATGGGGTGGACGATACGCCCCCCACACGCGGTTGGAACATCTACTGCCCACAGTACAACCAAGGGCCTTTCCTCCAGAGCGGCTGGGGTGACTGCAGCCCGGTTTCCTTCACCACCTTCCCATATACCTTCAACGGTGTAACCACCAACTCGGGAACGACGGATCCAACACCACTGACCAACCTTTCGGATGTATGGCTTGATGAACCACGTGAGCGTGCCCAGATCCTTCCATTCTCCGCTACAGGCGTGAGTGCGAACTCCACGGAAGCGGGGAAATTCAGCTTCACGGGTTGGCGTTCGGCTCCCGTGAACGGTGAAACGAGCTACGCCAACATGACGGCTGGCCGCAACACCACGGATGAAGGCCGGTACTACTCCTTCACGTTGGACCCGAATGTCACCGACCTGCTCTTCCTGGACTCCTTGGGCTTCACCCTTTCGCGGAACGCCAATGGCATCCGCACCTTCGCCGTTCGTTCTAGTGTGGATGGCTTCTCCAACAATCTGCCGATCCGCTCACCGAACCCCAATATCACCTCGCAAGCTGCCAACGTCGGCTTCGTTAACAACGATGTGGTCTTGGATAATGCTGTGGTCTACATCGATCCGCCAGCACAAGGCTACCACTTCAACCGCGATGCCATCACTTTCCGTTTCTATGCCTGGAACGCAGAGGATGCCAATGGCAAGATCAATGTATGTGCTGATGCGGCCCCGGTGGAACTCTTCGATCGTCTCGGTGGTGCGCCCCAGCCAGGAGGTACTTGGGATGGCCCTAGTGCGACCGATGGTTCTTTCGACCCAACGACCATGGAGGCCGGCATCTACACCTACACCCTCGACACCGATGGCGCCTGCCCCACCTATACCGCTACTGTGGAGGTGGTGATCGTGCCTGCGCCCGAAGCACCAGTGATCTCCGGTAACTCCAGCTTCTGTGCTGGCCTTACCACCAGCTTGACCAGCAACGTTACCGCCAACATCGTTTGGAGCACAGGCCAGACCACCCCGACGATCAGCCTGAATACGGCTGGCACCTATACAGTCACCCGCACCGTGGACGGCTGCACGGCCACAAGTGAACCCTTCGAGCTGAGCGCCGTCGTGCGTGAGAGCGCAGGCACCAATGGAACACTCGCGATATGCGAAGAAGCCACTCCGGTGGAACTGTTCCCCAACCTCAACGGCACACCTGTAGCTGGTGGCACATGGTCCGGACCGAGCGATGTGGTAGATGGCCTTTACGACCCCACTTCCATGACGCCCGGTAACTATGTCTACACCATACCAGCGAACGGCCCTTGCGCTGCTTCAACAGCCCAGATCGTGGTGACCGAGATCGCATCCACCAATGCAGGCAACAACGTATCGGTGAGCATTTGCAACAATGCCACCAGCGACCTCTTCGACCGCTTGACCGGTGGGGCCCAATTCGGTGGTACATGGACGGGCCCGGATAGCGAACCGATGAGCGGCATCTACGATGCGGTGACCATGGAGCCTGGTGTGTTCACCTACACCGTGGATGGCCCTGGTGCCTGCGGCACAGCAACGGCAACGGTGACTGTGTCGGAGATCAACGCACCAGCCGTTCCCACAATCACGGGTAACCCGATCTTCTGCGAGGGTGGAAGCACCCTGCTCGTTAGCAGCTCTAGCACGGGAAATAGCTGGACACCTGGTGGACCTACCACCGCTGCCTTCAACGTGACCCGTGCGGGAACCTATACGCTCCGTGTGACCACGACCAATGGTTGTTCGAGCGTGAGCAGTCCGATCGAAGTGGCCATGGCAACCCGCGTGAACGCCGGTGGTGATGCGTTCCTGACCGCCTGCGCCGGTTCAAGCGATATCGACCTCTTCGCGGCATTGAAAGGCCAGCCGATGGCCGGTGGCACGTGGTCTGGCCCAAGCACCATCGACAATGGTTCATACCAACCAGCCTCTATGGATCCAGGCACATACACGTACGTGGTTGCTGGTAACAACCCATGTCCGAACGACACGGCGGTGATCTTCGTTTCCGAGGCCAACACATTCGACTTCACGGATGGCACCTTCGGGGTTGATGATGTGACGGTGCATGGAGTGAGCCACTTGATCGAGAACTACCAGAACTACATGGAGTACTCCTACTGCTCCAACATGTTCACTAATGGTCAGGTGGATCGTATGCGCTTCGCCTTGAACAGTGCAACCGGTGAGCGCAACGGCCTTTGGACCGATGAAAACCTCAGAGCCACCGGTGTAGCAGAAGGCTTCCGTGCGAACTGCCCTCCGCAAGCCGACTTCTATTCACGTACTGTGCTGCTCACCTCCCCTGGTTCCGGACTGCCCAGCAGTGAGCTGCCGTTCTCTCCAACCATGTGTACCGGACGCCAGGTACAATTCATCGACAACTCGGTAGGTGGTCTCCCGACCTCTTGGTCATGGACCTTTGAAGGTGGAAACCCTGCAACCTCCACTGCACGCAATCCCGTGGTGACTTTCGATAGCCCTGGCTTCAAGAACGTTACCTTGACCGTTACCAACGAGAACGGAAGCTCCACGTTCTCCGACCATCGTCGCATCGTGATCGGAGGTACGCCCAACGAGTACAGTGGAACTTTCTTCGAGGGTTTCCAGAGCGAACAGAACCTCTTCCCGTGGGTGATCATGAACTATGCCGACAATATCACCAACTGGCGTAGGGTCAACACCACCGGACAGAACAGCACGGCTTGTATGATGTTGAATGCCGCAGAGCGCAACCAACTCGATTTCATCGACCCAGCGAACGGTCGTGACTACGACGACCTGATCACACCCACCTTGGACCTGAGCGGTCTTTCCGAAGCCAGCTTGACCTTCTCGTATGCGTACTCCACCAACGGTGGCTCGCTCGCTGAGGTAACGGAACAACTCCTCGTAAGTGTGAGTACCGATTGTGGTGAGACCTGGAACCTGATGCCGAACGGCAACGTGGTGGGTGCAGCACTGATCAACAACGGGAATGACCCGCAATTCCCGCCTGCTTCCTGGACCGAGCGCAGCATGGCCATCAGTGCCGCACGCCGTGTACCGAACGTGCGTTTCCGTTTCCGTTTCATCAGCAGCGAAACGAGCGGCAACCTCTTCCTCGACAACGTCAACATCTTCGGACCTGTGAGCGTTGAGGACCTGACGGCAGAGAACTTCATGAGCCTCTTCCCGAACCCTACCAACGATCAGTTCACCTTGGGGGTGCATGGGATGGACCAGTTCCCCACCACGGTTACGATCACAGATATCCGCGGTGCCATGGTGTACACCACCTTGCTCGCACCAACGAACCGTTCCATGGAGTTCAGTGCTACCAACCTCGGCCTCGCCGATGGTCTGTACATGATCAACGCTTCCAACGAAGCTGGCCGTCATACCCAGAAACTGATGGTCGGCAAGTAAGCCGACCTCCCCTAACGAAGAAGCCCTCCACACCGGAGGGCTTCTTCGTTAGGATCCTATTCCGTTCAATACTGCCCTGCGGCGAGCATCACCAAGGTGCAGCCTTCCACCACTTCCACTCCTTGTGCCCTGGCAGCCTCCTCGAACCCACGGTTCTCCGTGCCTGGGTTGAAGATGATACGCTTCGGATGCAAGGCCAACAAAGGCGCGATGAGCTCCTCTTGATGCGGTGGTGAAACATAGAGCGTGATGGTATCAACCGCTATGCCGTCGGGTATCCGCCGTGTGATGGAGGCACCACCGATGCTCCCCTCCTGTTTGCCGAGCAGATGCACCGGGTGCCCATGGGCCTGTAGCCGAACGGTAGCCAGGTAAGCGTATCGGGAAGTGACCGGACTTGCACCGACCACCAAGGTCGCCTTCTTCTCCATGCTACAAAGTTCGGCTACCAACAACCCGTGTTGGCAACAGTCAATGACTTGACCTTGCCGAAAGATCGCCGAAACATGGCCACCGGAGTTTTGCGCCATGGTAAAGCCCAACTCGGAAAAGCCGCGTATCCGCAAACGGAAGATCGATATCCTCGTGCTTTCCGATCTGCACCTGGGCACTTTCGGCTGCCGGTCCACCGAGCTCTACGACTACCTGCGCTCCGTGAAACCGCGCATGGTGATCCTCAATGGTGACATCATCGATATCTGGCAATTCAAGAAATCGTACTTCCCCGCTGGACATATGAAGGTGCTGAAGCGCCTGCTGAAGATCGCTGCTAAAGTGCCCGTATACTACATCACCGGCAACCACGATGAAGCCCTGCGCCGTTACAGCCCGGCGCAACTCGGGCACCTGCGCCTGGTGGACAAACTCTACTTGAACCTCGATGGGGAGCGCTACTGGTTCTTCCACGGCGATGTGTTCGATGCCAGCATGAAGCACGCCAAATGGCTGGCCAAGCTCGGCGGCCATGGCTATGATCTGCTTATCCGCATCAACCATATCGTGAACTGGGTGCTCGTGGCCTTGGGACAACCACGCATGAGCCTGAGCAAACGGGTGAAGCAACGGGTAAAACGCGCCGTGGCCTATATCGACGATTTTGAGGAGACCGCCGCTACGATCGCCATCCACGAAGGCTATGACCACGTGGTATGTGGCCACATCCATCAGCCACAGATGCGGACGATCGAACTACCCAAGGGCAAGGTGAACTACATGAACTCCGGGGATTGGATCGAGCACATGAGCGCCTTGGAATACACCAACGGACAATGGCGCCTGTACGTTCACGATGCGGAACCCGTGGTCAAGAAGATAGACTTGCCCGAACCAGCCTTGGCAGTAGCTTGATCGTAAGTGCTACAC
>JAEYWT010000334.1 GCA_023428865.1 Bacteroidota bacterium
CCATGGCACTATCATTCTGGTTCGTGTGGAATCGTTGCGTGTGATCGATCTTCAGTCCCAGCTTGTGTCGTTCGGCCAGTTCTGTTGCTATGGCCTCCACTTCCTGTTGCAGTTGCAGCAGCTCCTCATCGGTCCAGCAACGTAGGGTCAAATGAACCTCGGCACGCCCCGCGCTGATGCCATGGTCTTTGCTGCCGAGTTCAGCGTAGACGCTGGAGACCACCCGCATACGCGGATCGGCGGGGACATTGTTGTTCAAGGCCAGGCTTTGTTGGAAGAACGCGCTCATGGCCGGGGCCGGGTCAATGCCATGCTCCGGCTCTGCCGCGTGGGCGGTCTTACCGAGGAAGGTGACGCTGATGCTGTTGACCGACGCCGTGAAAGCACCATCGCGCACCATTACCGTGCCACGTGCAATACCCGGTAGGTTATGCAAAGCGAAAACACGATCGGGGTTGATCGCACGCATGCGTTCATCGGCAAGGACGGCCTTCGCCCCTTCGCCGTTCTCTTCCGCCGGTTGGAACAAGAGCCAGACTTTTCCGCTGGCTGGTCGTTCTTCGGAAAGGCACTCTGCCAAACCACAAAGGATGGCCATGTGTCCATCGTGGCCACATTTGTGCGAAGTGCCTTCCACCACCGAGCGATGTGCGAAGGTGTTCTCCTCCGTGATAGGCAACGCATCCAACTCGCAACGGAACAAGCGGACCGGACCTGGTGTACCACTGTCGAACAAGGCCAGGACACCTGTGCCACCAACGTGTACGCGCAACTCATCGGGTTCCAGCCGGGCGATGTATGCACGGATCCGTTCAGCGGTGCGCAGCTCTTGGCCGGAACGTTCAGGGTTAGCGTGCAATTCCCGGCGCAGTGCTGTAACCCGCTCGATCCGTTCTGTGTTCAAGCTCATCGTTGTAAGCGCATTTCGAGGTACTTGTTGGTGAAGCCCAATGACTCATAGAGCCTGCGCGCTGGGTTCTCCGGCTCCACGTGCAGAGCGATGGCGCCAACAGCGTGGTCCATGGCTTGCTGCATCAGCGCTTTTCCGATTCCCTTCCCCCGGTGATCCCGATGGACCGCGATGTAGACGAGGATGTTCTCCGGGATGTAGCCTTTCATACCGGTACGGTTCACCACCACCACACCGATGGGCTCCTGTTCGTCCACGACCACCACGATGAAGCCTCCACGCTCGGGATCGAGCGCATAGGCCAAGCATTCCAAGATATCCTCCTGCCGGTCGCCGAACTGATCGAGGTGGCGCTCCAAAAAAGCGGCGATGCGGTGGTTGGTGTATAGGTTATTCTCGCCTGTGGCGGGGTCGATGTGGATCGGATTCATGCAGATGGCATTGAGGCTACGCGCGGTGCAAGCCGGGTGAAAATGAAGGCGATGATGGTGGCGGCGGTGATGCCGAAGATGTTCGCGTCGAGACCCAAGGGCAGGGCCACTTCCATCATGGTCAATGAAACAGTGGTTCCACCACCGACCACCATGGCAAGCAGCGCCGCACGGGCATTGCGCATACCGAAGAAGAGCGCACCCACCAACGGTACTAGCAAACCAGAGACCATGAAGGCGTACGAGTGCAACATGAGCGAGAGCACATTCTCCATGGAGGCGGCCAAAGCCATGGCCACCAAACCAAGGCCAAGGGTGAAGAGCTGTGACAAGCGCAACGTGTTGTTCGTGGAACGTGCCGGGCGAAAGCGCTCCACGATATCGGTGAGCAGATTTCCCGAAGCGGCCATCAAACAACTATCGGCTGTTGAAAGGATGGCGGAGAAATAAACGGAAAGCATCAAGCCGAGCAGGCCCACGGGAAGTATCGCACGGAGCAACAACGGCAGGCCCATTTCCGGATCGACATCTGAAGCAGTTCCATCAACGGCATCCAGCAGCCCTTGCTCGGCACCTACACGGGCTAGCAGGCCCAGGGCAACGCCAAGGAAAGCCATGACCGGCCATTCGAAAATACCTGCGATGAACCACGCTCTACGTGCTTGCTCTTCACTGCGTGATGCATAAATGCGTTGATAGAGGGTCATGCCCACGAACCAGATGGGCACGATGGTAATGGCCCAATTCACGAGCTGCACGAAGGTGATGTTGTCGAGTCGCAGCATCTCCGGACTTACCGTGGTACGTACGCCTTCCCAACCACCCACGGCAGCATAGGCCATCGGCAGACCCACCAGCGATAACCCACCGATGAGCACAGCCCATTGGATGGTATCGGTATAGATAACTGCCTTCATGCCACCCAACACGGTGTACAGCACGGTAACAGTACCCATCACCAACAAAGCGGTCTGCAGGTCGAACCCATCTACCGCAGCGCTAGCGAGCTTGGCCCCTGCCAGCAATTGCGAACTGGTGAAGCCGATGTAACCTACCACACAGATCACTCCGGCTAGCAGAGCCACGCGCCCATCGAAGAAGCGACCAAGCAGTTGTGGAAAAGTGAGCAGCGCGTGATCGCGTCCAAGGTCATACACACGAGGTATCAACAACACGGCGGCCAGCCACGCGCCAAGCAATCCGGTAAAAAGCATCCAGGAGCCGCTCAAGCCCATCATGAAACCAAGACCACCGAGACCGATCGAAAAACCTCCGCCCACATCCGTGGCCACCACGGAAAGTCCGATATGACCGGCGCTCATGCCACGACCACCCACGAAATAGTCGTCGGCACTGGCATTCTTCCGCATGAAACAAAGCCCCACACCGAGCAATGCGATCATATAAAAGATGAAAATACCGGCATCGATCCAGTGCATAAGCGCGGTTTTAGAAGATGACGGGCGGGACACGAGGGTCCACAACAAAGGCCCGAAGGATGGGCACTGAACAGCGCCCGAGGAGGTGCAAATGTAGTCCATCTGAAAATAATCAGCATTTGCGCCACTTTCCGCGCGGTCCTTGCGCGTTCCACGAGCGAACTTCGCACCATGGAACTGGACCAAGACTACTGGGCAGCGCGCTACACCAAGGAGGAGACCGGTTGGGATATCGGAGCCCCGAGTACTCCGTTGCGTGAGTACATCGATCAGATACTGGATAAGAACGCACGCATATTGATCCCTGGAGCGGGCCGTGCCTACGAAGCCGAGTATGCGCATCGCTCGGGTTTCACCAACGTGTTCGCGCTGGACTATACCGGCGAGCCATTCGGTGACCTGTTGAAGCGTTGTCCATCGTTCCCCAAGGAGCACCTGCTGATCGGCGACTTCTTCGCACACGAAGGCAGTTACGACATCATTCTGGAGCAGACCTTCTTCTGCGCGTTGGACCCAGCCTTGCGCGATCGTTATGTGGAACACATGGCGCACTTATTGGCGCCTGGTGGTCGGCTCGTTGGTGTGTTGTTCGATGTGGTGCCGAACCCGGTAGGACCGCCATTCGGTGGCACCAAGGAAGAATACACCCAACGGTTCAGCACACATTTCGATCATATATCCTTCGAGCGATGCCACAACTCCATTCCGCCACGTGCAGGTCGCGAACTGTGGATGAGTGTGAAGCAACAGAAGCGCTACGAGCCGATCGACTGCTCGTTGTACGACCACTACGAAGCCGCAGCAACACAGAAGGATAAGTTGCGGATCACCATGGACGATGGAAGCGAACATCACGGTGTGATCGTAGATCTCTTCATCCGCGACAAGGTGGAATGGATGCGACTGAATGGTGGCGAAGAGATCAGGCTTGATCGCATCGCAAGTCATCGCTCCGCAAAAAACGTTTGATGGATCGATCCGGATCTCGCACCTTCAGCCTCCCGAAAGATGAGGTCATTGGTGCGCACAGTGGATGAATACTTCGAGCAGCTCGAACCTGAGCGCCGCGAAGCCTTGACACGATTGCGCAAATTGATCCTCTCCATTTGGCCGAAGATCGCCGAGGACATGGACCGTGACATGCCGACCTATCACTTGGAAGGCCGCACGCTCCTAGCGTACTCGAACCAGCGGGATTTCATGGCGCTGTACATACTACCCCATGACCTGCTGAACGCATTCCGCAAGGATCTGTTGATCTACAACACGGGTCGCACGTGCATCCGTTTCAAACGGTTGGACTCCGAAACGCTCGATCTCTTCGACCGCATCATTAAGTATACGGGCAGCCAGATGCACGAAAGTCAACTGACAGCGGTGCGAACACGAAGGCAGCGCACACGTGTGGCGGGTTAGGGATCGCGTTACTTTGCGGCATGTCCGGTAAGACCATCGTTCTCGACCACGATCGTGTACAGCGGAAGATCACCCGCATCGTACACCAGTTGCACGAAGATTACCACGAGGAAGCGGGGATCGTACTGGTGGGTGTAGCGCCACGCGGGCACACCTTGGCGAAACGTCTACAACAGATGTTGGCCGAAGCCACCACCTTGAACGTGGAACTGGTGGAACTGAAGTTGGACAAGGACGCACCCTTGGAACGTCCGGCCAAGCTTTCGGTTGATCCGGCCACCTTGCGTGATCGTGTGGTGGTGCTGGTGGACGATGTACTGATGAGCGGCCGTACCTTGATGCATGCGGCGAGCTACCTGGTGCAAGTGCCCTTGAAGAAACTGACCACCGTGGTGCTCGTGGATCGCAGGCACCGGGCCTACCCTATTCGAGCGGACATCGTGGGCCTCACCCTCAGCACCACGTTGCAAGAGCACATCAGCGTGGAATTCGGTAAGAAGGATACGGTCTACCTGGCCTGAATGGCTTCCTTGATCCGTTCGGCCACTTCTAGAGGCGCACCAACAGCATGGATGCGTAGATCGGCTTGCTGATAGAACGGTATACGCGGCTGCAAGAGTCCTTCCACCCGAGTACGAAGTGCCTCGCCCATAAGCCCGGCCAACAACGGACGATCGCCACCGGTACGTTCGATCCGTGGCAGCAGCACATCCAAGGGTACATCGAGCCAGACCACGGTACCGGCGGCTTTCATGCGTAGTAGGTTATCGCCTTCACACGGTGTGCCTCCCCCCATGGACAAAAGCGCTGGTGGAGAAGCGAGCAGCTCCTGCAATACCTCCGCTTCGACCCTTCGGAAAGCCTCCTCACCCTCACCTTCGAAGAACGGCTTGATCGGCCCAATGCGCTGCTCGATCACCCGATCGAGATCGTGGAAAGGCAGGCCTAGCAACGGCGCCAGTTCGCGCCCAATGCGCGATTTGCCGCTGCACATGAAGCCGATGATCTGTACGTGTGCCATGATCGGGCGAAAGATCGCACCTTCGCGACGATGGCCATGCAGATCACTCCCGTTACCGACACACGCACCACCGACCAGTGGATGCGCCTGCCGTGGAGCATATACAAGGATGACACGAACTGGATACCGCATCTGAAGCAGGATGTGGCCAAGGTGTTCGACCCGGAAAAGAACAAACTGCTGAAGGGCGGCAGGGCCATGCGCTGGATCCTGAAGACCGACCGTGGTGAAGTGATCGGCAGGATAGCGGCCTTCACCAACCCGAAGACCGCGCACACCGAGAAACAGCCCACCGGTGGCATGGGTTTCTTCGAATGCATCAACGACCAGCAAGCTGCGAACCTGCTGTTGGATACCGCACGCGACTGGCTC
>JAEYWT010000357.1 GCA_023428865.1 Bacteroidota bacterium
GTTGTACGGCGTGCGGTTTGTGCGCGGTGGCCTGCCCTGCGGAAGCCATCACCATGGTGAGCGGTGAGCGCAAGAAGGGCGAAGAGCATCTGTATCGCGAAG
Source organism: Bacteroidota bacterium (assembly GCA_023428865.1). Taxonomy (GTDB): domain Bacteria; phylum Bacteroidota; class Bacteroidia; order Flavobacteriales_F; family PHOS-HE28; genus PHOS-HE28. Next base: position 103 of record JAEYWT010000357.1, read on the forward strand.
AGAAGTACGCCACCGTGTACGAGATCGACATGCTGCGCTGCATCTATTGCGGCGACTGCGAAGAGGCGTGTCCGAAAGAAGCCATCTTCCTCACCGACCGCATCGTACAAGCGGATTACCTGCGCATGCCCTTCGTGTTCGGCAAGGATGAGCTGGTGGAACCGATGGATCCTGCCAAGCGGGTGGATGTGAGCAAGCGCCAGACACCTGCCGTGTTGACGTTCAAGGAGAACAAACGCCACGCGCACAACCGGTGAACCCATGCTAGCGCTCTTCTACGTCTTCGCCGCCATCAGCGTGATCAGTGCACTGGTCGTGGTGGGTGCGCGCAACCCGATCAACAGTGTGATCGCGTTGATCGTCTGCTTCCTGAGCATCGCCGGGCACTACATCCTGCTGAACGCGCAGTTCCTGGCGATGGTACACGTGATCGTGTACACCGGTGCCATCATGGTGTTGTTCCTGTTCGTGATCATGTTGTTGAACCTGAACACCTCCACCGAACCGATGAAATCCATGGCCACCCGTATCGCGGCGGTCACTTCCGGCGGACTCTTCTTCCTGACCTTGGCGGCGGCCATCCGGAATGGCATCCAAGTGCAAGCGGCGAATGAGTTCGACGCCGGCGTGGGCTTGGTACGCAGCGTAGGCCATGTGCTCTTCACCGAATTCCTGCTGCCCTTCGAGGTGAGCAGCGTGCTCTTCCTGAGCGCGATCGTTGGTGTGGTGATGCTGGCCAAGAAGGATAAGTCATCTCAACCCCTTACCCCAGGTGAAGGACTAACCCCGGCGGAGTTGGACCGCCGTCGATGAACATGGAAGAGGGCATCATCACCGCCATCCGCACGGTCCCCTTGGACCATTATGTGCTCCTCAGCTTCCTGCTGTTCAGCATCGGCGTGGCCGGTGTGGTCTTCCGTCGCAACACCATCATCATCCTGATGTGCGTGGAGCTCATGCTCAACAGCGTGAACCTATTGCTCACCGCGTTCAGCGCCCACCACAGTGATCCGCGCGCGCAGGTATTCGTCTTCTTCATCATGTTGGTGGCCGCTGCGGAAGTCACCGTGGGCCTTTCGATCCTGGTGATGATGAAACGCAACGTGGATAGCGTGGATGTGAACCAATTGAACCGCTTGAAAGGATGAGCATGGATCTTCTAGCGGCACTCGTTCCAGCACTCCCGCTCGTGGGTGCGGTGATCCTCGCCTCGCTGCGGCGCAAACTGAGCGCGAACGTTGCGGGAGGATTGGCCACAGCGATGGTGGCTGGCGCTTTCGTGGCCAGCGTAATGCTCTTCATGGGCTTCGACGCGAGCACAGGTGGCCGCACCGTGAAACTGCTCGACTGGATCAGCATCGGTGGCATGGAGATCCCGCTGGCCTTGCGCATCGATGCGCTCTCGCTCACGATGATGTTGATCGTAACGGGCATCGGCTCATTGATCCATCTCTACTCCATCGGCTACATGCATGAAGACGAGCGGGCGCCGACCTTCTTCGCGCAGCTCAACCTCTTCAGCTTCGCGATGCTGATGCTGGTGATGGGCAGCAACTTCCTGATCACCTTCATCGGTTGGGAAGGCGTGGGCCTGTGCAGCTATCTGCTGATCGGCTTCTGGTACAAGACACCCGAGTACAACTACGCGGCGCGCAAGGCCTTCGTGATGAACCGCATCGGCGATGTGGGCATGGTGCTGGCCATGGTGCTGCTCTTCCAACGCTTCGGTACACTGGAGTACGCTTCCATCATGAACGTGGCCAGCGGTGTGAACGACCCTTTGCTGATCGCGGCAACATTATTCCTCTTCATCGGCGCCACCGGTAAGAGCGCACAGATCCCGCTGTTCACTTGGTTGCCCGATGCCATGGCCGGTCCCACGCCGGTAAGCGCATTGATCCACGCGGCAACGATGGTAACGGCCGGTATCTTCTTGATCGTACGCAGCAGCGTGCTGTTCGAGCTAGCGCCACTCACCCAGGACGTCATTCTGTGGATCGGTACAGCAACCGCCCTGATCGCCGCCAGCATCGGCTTGTTCCAGAACGATATCAAGAAAGTGCTCGCCTACTCCACCGTGAGCCAGCTTGGTTACATGTTCGTAGCATTGGGTTTGGGCTCGTACAGCGCAGCGATGTTCCACGTTACCACCCACGCGTTCTTCAAGGCGCTGCTCTTCCTCGGTGCGGGCAGTGTGATCCACGCCTTGGGTGGCGAACAGGACATTCGCAAAATGGGCGGTCTCAAGGGCCACATCAAGATCACCTACTTTACGTTCCTGGCTGGCACAGCGGCCATCGCTGGGTTGCCCTTGTTGAGCGGTTTCTTCAGTAAGGACCTGATCCTGGCCTTCGCCTTCCAGCGCTCGCCGGTGATCTTCGGCCTGCTGCTCTTCGGTGCATTGCTCACCACCTTCTACATGTTCCGCTTGCTCTTCCTGGTGTTCTACGGAAGCTACCGCGGCAATGCACATCCGCATGAGAGTCCGCTGACGATGACCATTCCACTGATGGTGCTTGCCGTGCTGAGCGTGGTGGGCGGTGTGCTCAACCTACCACACCTCTTCGGCGGCCACGAGCCGATGAAGCACTTCCTCGAAACAGCCGCAGACGGCATCCGCTTCGAGCACTTGGAGCTGAGCGCCATGACGGAGATCATCCTGATGAGCATCACCACGATCCTGGTTGGTGTCGTGATCTACATGGCGTACGGTCGGTTCGCACAGAAAGCTACACTGGAAGGCAACGAGGCCGACATGCCGTTCTTCAAGCGTTTGATCGCACAGCGTTGGCGTATCGATGAACTGTATCGTTCGCTTTTCGAGAAGCCGTATGCCTGGCTCAGCACCAACTTGTTCGCAGTCGCCGAAAAAAAGGTGATGGTACCGATCATGACCGGCGTCGGCGATGCAGCCACACGCGTTGGCGATGTGGTGCGCAAGGTGCAGACCGGCAATGCGAGCTTCCACTTGTTGGCGATGTTGTGCGGCCTTATTCTCTTCCTCGTGATCACCCTAATGAGCAACTGAGATGATAGCAGCACTCCTCTTGCTCATCCCCTTCATCAGCGCATTGTTGCTGATGGTCCTTCGGCCGGTACAGGCCCGTGCCATCGCCTTGGTGAGCACACTCGCCTCCCTAGCCGTGGTGCTCTTCGCTTGGCTGAGCTACACCGGCGGCACGGTGATCCACTACGACCTGAACTGGGTGAATGCCTGGGGCCTGCGTTTCGTGGTAGGGTACGACGGTGTGGGTCTGCTGATGCTGATCCTCACGGCCGTCGTGTTCCCCTTCATCGTTGGTGCCGGGTACGGACAACAGCATGATCGCCCGGCGACGTTCAACGCGCTGCTGCTCTTCACACAGACCTTCCTCTTCGGCGTTTTCCTAGCGCAGAACGCACTGCTCTTCTACATCAACTACGAGCTGACGCTGATACCTGTGTTCTTCCTACTGCTCTACTGGGGCGGCGAGGACCGGCGGAAGATCACCGTGCGTTTCTTCATCTACACGCTGCTCGGTGGTCTTGCCTTGCTCTTCGGTTTGGTTTACCTGTTGATCCAAAGCGGCGGTAACGGGGACTTCGTTGCCTTGAACGGCCTTGCCCTTCCTGCGAGCACCCAAGTGTGGTTGTTCTGGGCCTTGTTCCTCGCGTTCGCCATCAAGCTGCCGATCTTCCCCTTCCACAGCTGGCAACCGGAGACCTATTACATGGCACCCCTGCAAGGCACCATGGTAGTGGGGGCGGTTATGTTGAAGATGGGCCTTTACGGGGTGTACAAATTGGTATTCCCGCTAGTTCCTTCTGGTGTTGAATATTGGCAGACCACAGTTATCGTGCTCGCCCTCATCGGAGCGTTGTATGGTGGCATCATCGCCTTCCGTCAATCCGACTTCAAACGCCTGGTCGCCTTCTCCTCTCTTAGCCACGTGGGCTTGCTTTGTGCAGGGCTCTTCGCTTGGAACGCCTACGGCATCAGTGGCTCGCTCTATCAAGCCTTTGCGCACGCCATCCTGGTGGTTGGAATGTTGTATCTGGTTGGTGCGATGCAGGAGCGTATGGGCAGCACGGATATGAGCGCGATGGGTGGCTTGAAGAGTTCCATGCCGCGCTTGGCCGCCCTTTTCCTCTTGGTATTGGTGAATGCCGTAGCGTTGCCACTTACCCAGAGTTTCGTTGGGGAATGGTTGATGTTCGCGGGCCTGTGGCAAGTGGGTGGCTGGCTCACCTTCTTCGCCGTTAGCACCATCATACTCGGGGCCATCTACATGCTCTACGCCTACCAACGCGTGATGCTCGGACCGGACCGCACGGGCCTGAACGTGCAGGACGCCACCGTGCGCGACCACCTGTACCTGGTCCCCTTGATCGCGGTAACATTGATCCTGGGTGTTTACCCAAACCCGATCCTCGATCTGGTGGATGCCCCTGTACTCCAACTCCTCTCCAGCTTATCGGTGAACTGATATGAGCGCCCTCGTCCTGTTATCCGTGCTTGGTGTGGTGCTGCTCTACTTGGGGC
>JAEYWT010000409.1 GCA_023428865.1 Bacteroidota bacterium
AGCGGCAGCAGCGCGCCCTCCGACCAGTTCGTTCGATCGTATCGTATGCAGCCGCATGTCTACACATGCAAGGCGTGTACATCGCAGCGGGAGTTGTCCACCTTCTCGAGCGTGATGGTCTGGTCCCCTTGCGGCAGCTTCCACACGATGGTGGCACCCTCGCGGTAACCGATCAGCGCGGAGCCGAGCACGGAAAGCACGGAGAGCTTGTTCTGCTTGAGGTCGGCATCGGCGTGCATCACCAGCTGCAGGCCGTTCTTGCGGCCAGCGGTCATGCCCACGTCCACGATGCTGCACACGCGCACAACATCATGGGGCATGTCCTCCTCCTTGCGCACATCGGCGGTATCGAGTTCGTTGTACAGGCGGTCCAGGCTATTGCGCACCTGGATGTCGGGCGGGTTATGCCCGATGATCCATGAGCGCATCAAGTCGCGTTCCTTCTCGGAGATGATCAAGCGTGGGTTCTTCATGGTCATATACGTTTCAGTTCGTCAATGATGGTGCGTAGGCTGCTCCGTGCGTCACCGAAAAGCAAGCGACAGTTCGCACGATCGAACAGCAGGTTCATCTCGCCGGAATAGCCTGTGGCCATACCGCGTTTCAGCACCACCACTTGTTTGGCGGCATGGGCACGGATGATGGGCATGCCGTAGATGGAGGATCCGGCATCGGTCTCCGCCGCCGGGTTCACCACGTCGTTGGCACCGATCACCAGTACGGCATCGTAGCGTCCCATCACGTCGTTCACATCCTCCATGCTCAAGATGCTCTCGTAGGCCACATTGGCTTCGGCGAGCAGCACGTTCATGTGGCCTGGCATGCGGCCGGCCACGGGGTGTATGATGTAATGCACCGTGGCGCCCATGCGCTCCAAGGCGGTCTGCATCTCCTGGCAGGTGCCCTGCGCCTGGCTCACCGCCATGCCGTAGCCGGGGATGATGGCCACTTGCCGGGAGAAGGCCAGCAACGAAGCGGTCTCCGAAGCGCTTATGGGCCTGATGTCCTGTTCACGTTCGTTAGCACCCGTATCGCGCTTGATGACACCGGCCAGCACGCTGCGCAGGGTGCGGTTCATGGCCTTGCTCATCTGGAGCGTGAGCAGCATGCCGGTGGCGCCCACGAGTACACCGCCGATGAGCATGACGGTATCTTGGAAGAACATACCGGCCAGCAGTGCCACCAGGCCATGCAGCGCCACCAGGAAGCAGATCAGCACCGGCATGTCGGCACCGCCGATGGGCAGGGTGAAGAGGGCGCCGTAGAGGAGCGAGAGCACCGCGATGATCACCAGCAGGGTGGTGAAGGGCATGATGGGCGTGGGCGCCAGCATGTACACGGCGAACAGCGCCACCATGCTCCACAGCAGGATGCGTGCGGCGAGGATGTGGATGCGCTTTGCCCGGGGCATCTTCTTCCCTTCCAACTTGGCATGGGCCACGAGGCTTCCGGTAAAGGCCACACCGCCGAACACGGCGCTCAGGAGCAACAGCCCACCGGTGGTGCGCATGTCATCACCGATGGGGTGTGCAAGGCCTTCGATCAAGGCGATGATCACTGCGGCCAGGCCACCGAAACCGTTGAGCATGGCCACGAGCTGCGGCATGCCGGTCATGGGTACACGCACGGCGAGCACCCGCCCGATGAGCGTGCCGGCGGCGAGCAGGCATACCACCAACACGATGTTGAAGGTGCCTGCCCCGGCTGCGGGTGCGTAGGATGATATGGCCACGCCCACCAAGGCGAGCACCACGCTGGTGGCGGCCACGGCATTGCCCAGCACGGCTTTGGCGGGGTCGCCCATGAACTTGAGGCCGAGGATGAGCCCGATGGTGGCGATGAGGAAAAGGAATTCCATGTGTGTGCGGGTACGGTGGTATGTGGAACGCCGCCCCGTTACGCGGGGGCGGCGTTCGCGGATGTGATGGTCAGGCGTTCCGGGTGTCCTTCTTCTTCACCTGGAACATGGCGAGCATGCGGTGGGTGACGAAGAAGCCGCCCGCGATGTTGATGGCACCCAAGAGCACGGCGATGGAGGAGAACAGCAGCACCCAGATGCGGTCCGGCGGTGTGCTCATCAGCTGGATCAATCCACCGAAAAGGATGATACCGCTGATGGCGTTGGAGCCGGACATCAACGGGGTATGCAGTACGGCGGGTACGTTCTTGATCACCTCGAAGCCGAGCAGGAGGCTCATGGCGAGGATGAACAGTCCGTCGATGGACGTGATGTGGTAAGTGAATTCCATACTGGTGCAGGTCAGTTGCCGAGGTAGCGCGCGTTGACCACCACGCCGTTCTCCACCACGCGGGTGCCGCGCAGGATCTCGTCGTTGGGTTTTTCAGCGGCGTTCTTCAACAGGTGTTCGATGAAGGTTGTGTAGTTGTTGGAAAGGAGGAAGGATGTGGAGTGGGCGCAACTGCATTCGATCGCGGTGGGGCCGAGTATGGCTACTTCGTTGCGCATCACGGTGGTATCGGGTTCGGTGAGGGCGCAGTTGCCGCCGGTGGCCGCTGCCAGGTCCACGATCACGGCTCCGGGTTTCATGGCCAGCACCATATCCTCGGTGATGAGCAACGGTGCGTTCTTACCGGGGATCCTGGCCGTGGTGATCACCACATCGGCCTGCGCCGCTTCGTGGTGGATCACTTCGCGGATACGTTCCAGCTGTTCTGCGGATTGCTCCACGGCATAGCCTCCCGCGCTACGCGTGTCCACGGCAGCACCCACTTCAACGAAGGTGGCGCCGAGGCTTTCCACCTCCGTGCGGGAGGCGGCGCGCACATCATAGGCGCGTACGATCGCTCCCAGACGTTTGGCGGTGGCGATGGCTTGCAGGCCGGCCACGCCCGCTCCCATGATCAGGAAGCGCGCAGGGCGCAAGGTGCCTCCGGCACTGGTGATCATGGGCACCGTGGCCAACGAACGCTCGGCAGCGAGCAACACGGCTTGGTAGCCGGAGATGGAGGCCACCGAGGAAAGCACGTCCATGGCCTGCGCCAAGGTGGTGCGAGGTATCAGGTCCAGGCTGTAGAGCGAGATACCCTCGTGGGCGTACGCATCCACCACGGCACGGTCGTTCAATACATTGAAGAAGCCGATGAAGGTCTTGGGGCCGTTCAACGCTTCACCGCGGTAATGGCTGTCGTGCCCCAGGATGATGTCGGCCTTGTGGAACACCTCGGCGCGGCCATCCACCAGCTGGGCCCCTGCTTCCAGGTAGGCTTCATCGGTGAATCCGGCGGCGCGCCCGGCCCCTTTCTGCACCACCACTTCCACCTGTGCAACAAGCCGGGCGACACCTGCCGGTGCCAACGCCACCAAACGGCGACGTTCGCCTTCTTTCAAGATACCTAGGGTACGCATGGCCTATGGGAAAATGCCGCGTTCCTTGTAGGTCTTTTCCAGTCGGCGCAGGGCTACGATGTAGGCGCTGGTGCGCCAGTCGGTATCGAACTCCTTCGCGGTGCTTACCACGCTATTGAAGGCAACGGAGATCTTGTCATGGATCTGCTCGAGCACTTCTTCGATCTTCCACACCTCGCTCCGCTTGTTCTGTAGCCACTCGTAGTAACTACCGATCACGCCGCCGCTGTTGCAAAGGATATCGGGGATGATGTCCACCCCATTGGCGCGCAGGATCGCTTCGCCTTCCGTATCGGTTGGGCCGTTGGCACCTTCGGCCACCACTTGTGCTGTTATGGTTCCTGCGTTGGCTGCCGTGATCTGGTTGCCCAGGGCAGCAGGCACCACGATATCACAGTCAATGGCGAAGAAGCGTTGTGGGTCGATGGTGGCCGCACCCGTGAAGCCGAAGAGGTTGCGGCCGTTGGCCGCACTGTGGTCGTTCAAGGCTTCCGGACTTATTCCCTTAGGTTCATGGTAGGTGGCTCCAGCGTCTTGCACACCCACCAGGATGGCCCCTTCACGCTCCAGGAAATGCGCGGTCCAATAGCCCACGTTGCCGAAACCTTGCACGATGTAGCGCATGCCCTTCAACGAACGGTTGGATCGCTCGGCCCAGGTCTTCAAGGTGGCCACTACACCAAAGCCGGTGGCACGGTCGCGCCCTTCCAGCCCACCGGCACCCAAGGGTTTGCCGGTCACCACGTGCAGGTTGGCGAAGCGTGTGGAAGGTGATTTGGTGCTTGAATACGTATCCGCTATCCAGGCCATGATCTGCGCATTGGTGTTCACATCAGGCGCTGGGATATCCAGGTCCGGACCGATGTTATCGCCCAACGCGTAGGTGAAGCGTCGCGTGATGCGTTCGAGTTCAGCCTGGGAATATTTCTTGGGGTCTATCTCGATGCCGCCCTTGGCCCCACCATATGGCAAACCGGCCAAGGCGGTCTTCCAGGTCATCCAAATGGCCAATGCTCACGCAGAGTCGAGGTCCACGGTGGCATGGTAGCGCAGGCCACCCTTGTAGGGCCCGAGCGCGTTGTTGTGCTGCACGCGGTAGCCGGTGAAGACCTCGATGGTACCATCATCCAACTTCACCGGGAAGTGGACCACGATCTCGCTGTTGGTCTTCGAGAGGATCTTGCGCACCCCCGGATCCAGCTTCAACACATCCGCTGCGTGGGCGAACTGCTCCATCACAACATCATACATCCCTTGCTTCTTCACCGCCGCGGCGGTCGTTGTAGTTCCCATGGTGTTCATTCGTAGTGTTGGCAATGCAGAACGGTACGCCCGGGCTGGCGCAGGGTGCAGGTGCGCGCATGGTCGCAATTGCTGCATAGGCCGGCCGCGGGTACAAAGACATTCCGGCCCTCTTCGCGTGCGGAACCGTTCAATACGGTGTGTGCCGGACGGGCCACTTCATGCAGGTCGCAATACTGCACCTGTGTACGAGCGGCTTTGCGCATGACGCAATCCGGCGCGTTCACGCAGTTGCTACAGAGCGATGCCTGCGAAAGGGCGTTACGGGTTTGTTGGTGGTGCATCTTCCCTCCCACTAGCCAATGGCCATGCCACAGTACCTGGAGCGGCGTGCATCGCTACCCGTAGAAGTGTCTCCTCGCCTAGGGCATCAAGGCTTACAGGAGTCCATACGCGAACCGCGCTCCCTTAGCGAGCGGGCGCAGGACCAGTGCAAGAACGGTACATTAAGTTCCACCTGGGGCGTTCTGCCCCGGCATGTTCTTGAGCTTTTCCCGCAAGGTCTTCCGGTCTATACCGAGCACTTCGGCGGCCTTGGTCTTGTTCTGCCCTACCGCCTCCAACACACGCATGATGTGTTGGCGCTCCACTTGGGCCAAGGTGTGCAACTCCCCGCTTTTTGCCGGGCGCGGTGCTTCCATCTTCATGTAGGTGGGCAGATCGTCCATACGCACGGCATCGTCCTTCATGATCACCAAGCGATGGATGAAGTGCTCCAATTCGCGCACGTTACCAGGCCATGAATAGTGCTGCATGGCCGCCATGACCGAGGCAGGGATGCGCACCTGTGGCTTGCCCAGTTCCTTGCTGTACCGTTGGTTGAAATGCTGCACCAACAAAGGGATATCCTCCTTCCTATCGCGGAGCGTGGGCAACTCCATCTCCAGCAGGTTAAGGCGGTAGTAGAGATCCTCGCGGAAGGTTCCTTGGCGGATCATGGCCCCCAGATCGGAGTTGCTGGCGGAGATCAGGCGTACATGCACCTTTTGCGGCTTGGTGGAGCCCAGCATGGTGACCTCCTTGTCCTGGATCACCCGCAAGAGTTTGGCTTGCACAGCAGCGCTGGCGTTTCCGATCTCGTCCAGGAACAGGGTACCACCATCGGCGGCCTGGAACAAGCCCACGCGGTTGGTAACGGCACCGGTGAACGCGCCTTTCATGTGACCGAAGAGTTCACTCTCCAGCAACTGGTCGGGAATGGCACCACAGTTCACCGCAATGAAGGGTGCTGCCGAGAACGTGCTGTTGTAGTGGATGGCACGCGCCACCATCTCCTTCCCGGTTCCGCTTTCGCCGCGTACCATCACGGTAGCACGGTTGGCACTGGTGCGTTCGATCATGCGGTACAGTTCCTGCATCACCGGAGACCGGCCCACGATGCCGTGGAACGATGTGCGCCCTTCGGTCTCCGTGGCGATCGGTGCAGTAGGAGGCTGTCGCTGGATCACGTTGTGTACCGCACGTTCCAGTTCGTCCTGCGTAAAGGGCTTGGTGATGTACTCCACCGCCCCCAGCTTCATCACCTGCACGGCGTCCTGTATGTTAGGATAGCCCGTGACCACCAGGACGGGAATAGTCGGGTGGTGCTGGGAGATGTAACGCACCAACTGGATACCTCCTACGCCCGGCATGTTCAGGTCGGTGATCACCAGGTCCACGGCGTCCTGGCCCAACAGGTCAATGGCATCCACTACGTTCGCGGCGGTATAGGGAACAAGTCCCATGGCATGCACGCTGCGCCGCAGGAGCTCCAGCATGTCGGGTGCATCGTCCACCAGCAAGACCGAGGGCCGTGGGGTCATGGTGCGTTATGGAATGGGAATGACAGGGTGAAGGTGGTGCCCGCTCCAGGAGCCGAGCTCACGGTGATATGCCCTCCATGGGCCTTCATGATCCCATGCACCACGGCAAGGCCCAGCCCAGTACCCTCCCCGGTGGGTTTGGTGGTGAAGAAGGGTTGGAAGATCCGCGGGATGATCTCCGGTGCGATACCCGTGCCATCGTCTTGCACATGGATGATGGCATGCTCGGCGGTGCGTTCGGTGCCAATGCGTAGCAGGCCTTCAGCAGGCATGGCCGCCAGGGCGTTCAGCAGCAGGTTGCTGATCACTTGGGCGAACTGCACCGCATCCACACGCGCCATCAGCGGAGTGGGAAGCAGATCAAGCTGAAGGCGTACCGACTTCTCCTCCAACCTGTGCTTCAACAGGCGTATGACCTGCTTGAGTTCCGCATGGATATCCAACTCGTGGAATTGGGTGGGTATCTCGCAACTGAAGTACATCAGCTTCTTCACGATCTCCCGCCCCACCAAGGCCGAATCGATGATACGTTGCAGGTCGGCCTTGCGTTCGCTGTCCACCTCGTTCTTCTTCAGCAGTTCGGCGAACCCGAGCACATTGCCCAACGGAGTGTTCAGCTCGTGCGCTATGCCCGCGGTGAGTTCGCTAAGCACGGTAAGGCGGTCGGTGTTCAGCAGGTGCCGATCGATCTGCGCTTGTTGTTCGCGCTGCTCGTACCGTTCCACGATGGTCGCCACTTCGTGCGCCACCTTTCGCAGCAATTGCTCTTCCTCTGGCAGGAAGGTGGGCGTGCCGGGTAGTGTCATGCCATCCGGGTACGATACCACCAACTGACCACGCTTGGTGCCGTTGATCACCACGGGGGCCGAGCGCGACCTTGCATGCGTACCGGAGGCACCGACCTGATCATGATCCAATTCGATCGTGACCTGCACATGCTCGGGCCATTGCCAGCCTTGGGGCACCGCGGCCACGACCGCCTCCAACGTAGTGCGCAGCGAGGTATGCGCCTCCTGGGCCACTTGTGCCAACGCATACAAGCACCGCAATTCTTTGATACGCTCGCGCAGTTCAGCAGCAGAACCATCGTTCGTACCAACCACAGGGTGCAGATCGTCGCCCATGGAGGCAAAGCTAGGGGTGAGCACACCCCAGTGGCCAACACCGCCGTCAATGGGCTCATGGGCCTGCCTCGCCTCATCCAGTACTTCACCCGCGGGCCGCGCAACTTGCTGGGCCTGCCCCTGGCCCACGTTGTTGAAGTCGCCCGTGCCAACCTCACCCCCTTCGACCCCCGAGGTGAGCTGGACCTGCACCGAAGCCGACCTGGTAAGCACCAGCCACAAAACGCCATTCTTGAGGCAGAAGTTGATAGCTGCGGTTTATCTTGGATTATGCAATAACCGATGTTTCAATGTGCTAATTGCGTCTGGAATCCGCGCCAGTCAAAAAGTCTCTATCGCAATGCAATAGGTACTTCATTGTCCAGATCACTTCCGAGCGACCTTCTTGAAAACAATGTCCTGGAAAGGCCTTTGGGATTTTCACAGCGGTTCAATGCATGATCCTGGTCTATTTCAAATAAGCGATGTGGAACATATCGATCGCCCATCCATCATTACCGCGCAACTCATTCAGCAACCACGATATGCCGTGTATGGCTCTGGCCTTCAATTGATATGAGCTTGACCAAGTAGGTTCCAGGTCTAAGATCAGTATGCAATGATGCACCCTCGGATCTATGCACTGAGCTACGCTGCAACACAATGCGACCAGTGGCATCATAGATATTAAGCCCGATATTCTTGGGCCATTCTCGAGGCCATTCGATCGTGAACCGGCCGTCATTCACCGTAGGATACACATGCACTGCATCGGGGGAGAAGGTCTGTGATACGAATGTTACCGGGTTGTTCCCAACGGCGCAATCGGGCGAGCAGGCCTGTTCTCCGATGGTCCTTGTAAGAACCATCCCGATGGTACCGGTGCCCCAAACGCGCTCATACATATTCGGTGGAACGGGCCACCCCCCAATACCCACGATATGATGGGCACCACAGGCATCCTTCTCGACCCAGCAGCTCACGTCGTTCGCCGCATCGGTTGAAACTTCCGTCCCAACCACCTCCCCTGTTGCTGAAAAATGGACGAGGGCGCCGTCATAATTCCCGGCACCAAGCAAACCATGGGTCGTGCCGGTTGCATCCATGACCCCACCTATGGTCCGCGAGCCTACCAGACCAAGGACACTGCCATCGTTGTTGATAGCAGCATCAAGTACTTCGCTATACCGTGAGGCCGAATGCCAGCGACCAGTGAAAGTGCTATCGAAAGTTGCGATGAAACCGTGGAAAGGTGCAAGGAAATTGCTCTCTTGTCCAGGATATTCATGGTCGACGCCATCCATACAGAGATTATTATTAAGTCTTCCAGAAAGCGCTATGGATCCTTCAGCATTCACACTAAGGCTGCGTAATCTAGCTCGGTACGCGGACAGGACAACCGCAGCATCCTCCAATTCCAAATTCGGCGAGAACCGAGCAAGGAATATTTTGTTACCAAATTGAGGAAGAGCACATCCGGCATCATATCTTACGGTGAGGTCATCGAAGACATAGAATGTACTTTCATCAACTGAATTAAGGGCTGCAGCTAATAGGATCCGCCCATCATCCATAACCTCTATGAGCGGATTGTTCCAGAAGGGACTATTCGTGGATACATCACTTACCCCTGGAACCACATCAACCTCAAGTGTTGGATCGACAGTAGAGTGTCGTCGACCGAAACGATCGGCATGGATGACCATACCATTCTCGTTCAACGCCAATACCCATAGGAGCCCCGGAGTGGTGTCGACTGATGCAAGATCATACCAGATACCATTTGCCTGGGTGAGGTTCGCCACACTCTCGCCCCAGGTGGGAGTGTTCGGCATTCCCCAACCCGTAGCATATATAAGTCCGTTGACACCACCAGCCAAGCCCATGAAATGAGCTGTGCTGCTACCAACTATCCATTGTGGTGTCCCCATAGGGTCGAGTTTGATGATCCCGTAGCGCTGTGTGATGGGGATCCCATGCATGGTGAACTGGGCATTGGCCTCCATCTCCACGGCTATGTAAACGTTTCCTACGGGGTCCGTGGTACAGGCAAACGCCTTGCTATTCATGGTGATTCCTTGAGGTGGAGCCACGAGGTAGCGCCACAACTCAGTTCCGGAGCTATCCTGCTTCATCACGAAGAAATTGGTGACGTTATTAGTAGGATATCGATAGTTGCCCACAATGATGCTGGAGTTGTCCCCATCCAGATGAAGGTCCATGATCGTAGGAGCTAAAAGCGCTTGTCCATTACTACAAGATGGCATATCCTCCCCAAGAGCGTGGGCGACAACATTGATAAGAATAGTGTCTACCGCCGTGCAGTAGCCTTGTCCTACCCATTGGGTTACACGAATTGCCTTTGCACCGGTGGTATTGAACAACACCGGAGGCGGTTCGAGGCCGGTGAAGGAGGCAGGTTCTGCACCCTCCGCGAAAATCCATTCAGCCTGTGAGAATCCCGTGAAGTTTGGATCCACTTCGAGCGGCACACCGGGGATAAGAATGCCTTTGTCCACACTGAAAGAGGAATTGGTGTGGATAGACCGAATAGTAGTGGTGTTCTGTACCAACTGGAAGCAGACCTGGTCGCGGTATCGACCTCTTACCGAAAGTTGGTGAGTACCCGCTGGAGTGACCGTAGGCAGAGAAAAGGTCAAGGTATCGGCCTCCGCTAGAATCCACGGACCAGTTTGTCCACTTGGGCTCAGGCTCCACCTAAAACGATAGCCCGGAGGTGTATCGTACAGGTGGACCACTACCCCTTCTGGATGACAAAGGGTATCTGACTCCACTGAATAGGTGACCTGTTCCACCGAGGTTACAGCAATGGTCAGAGAACGTTCCAATGAATCCACACCACATGCATTGGATCGACGCCCGACAACGCTAATGCTGGTGGTCGAGGGCAGCGGTCCGATCTGGTGGTTGAAGGAGCCAGTTGATGCAAGAAATTCAACCAGCGTGGAACCATTCCCATACACCGTGTACCACACCCCGGAAGTGAGTCCTGTCAAATGCAAAGTCGGGCTCACCATTGGGCAGACTGTATCGGCAGAAGCCACAATTTCGAAGACCGGCACACTAGGTGAAGGAATGACATTGAAATCCACCGAGGAGGTGTCACTGCCGCTTGTGTTGGTGGATATCAACTGTAGCACGGCAGGCCCCGGAGTGCTCAAGGTCAGGGTGAGGTCGAATTGCAAGGACACTTGTTCCCCATTCAACAACCAACGGTGGCTCCAGTTGGGGTCCCCCAGGTTCGACA
Source organism: Bacteroidota bacterium (assembly GCA_023428865.1). Taxonomy (GTDB): domain Bacteria; phylum Bacteroidota; class Bacteroidia; order Flavobacteriales_F; family PHOS-HE28; genus PHOS-HE28. Next base: position 10,843 of record JAEYWT010000409.1, read on the forward strand.
GGTGTACAGTAGATGAATTACATATGTTGATCGGCATATCAGAGAAGCGAGCCAGAGGTGCTGCAGCTCCACCAGCATTGGCGGTTCGTACAACATACCCCCCCTCGCCCACCGCGATACCGCTATGAGCGTCGTGAAAGTCGATCTGTTTCACCGTTCGGTATCCAGTCAAATCAAATTGCTCCCAGAACTGCCCAGCCGAGGTGGATCGAAACAGCCCTTCCGCCGTAGCGACCATCAACGTGTTCGCCCCGAGTTGCTCTACAGCCGTGGGAGTAAAGGGTAAAGTAGTAATATCTGACCATGTGGCCCCTGCATCCGTACTTCGGACAACAGTATCAGCGTTCACAGTGTAGCACGTCCCGTCCGCGCAGGTGACCCATTTAGCCGAATGGGATGCTTGCTGGACCCAAGAAAAGCCATTATCAACAGATCTTATTAGACCATCACTTGATGCCACTAGATATACTCCAGCGGCGGCGCGAGCGATCGCATGCAATTGACTCTCGGTACCAGAGGGCCTCGGTATCCAACTGAGCCCGTTATCATCAGTCCGCAAGATCCGGCCATTAGTTCCCACGGCCAAGCCTGAACCATCGGCTTCGATATGGATGTCATTCAGAAAGTCCACAAGGCTTACTTCAGCAGCATGCACCAATTCAAAGCCGTTCGATATATTCTGTGTGCGAAGAACAACCTCGGCATCGCCAAGGGCAACTACTCCGGTGATAAGCCCGGAAGTTGGGCCTTGCGCATGAAGAGCTAGATACAAACCAAAGATCGAAGCTTGCCCTGCATCCTGGAAGTAAGTCGGTGATTTCACCAGTGTATTCCCTCCATTCACACCATGGTAAAGTGTGTCGAAGCCACCGATCCAGACCACACCATCAGGGCGATAATGAACGCTCCAAAGATCAGCCGATGTATGTGGATCCAACATCGTCCATTGCCCTGAGAGGGGTGTGGAAACAAGAAAGGATGTACTGAAAAACAAAACGCTTAGTAATGACCTCATTGGGATCTTTTGTAGTTAAAACTAAAGCTCCGTATGCCTAGCGACCGTCAAACCTAAGCCAACGTGCGCTATAGCGATCTAAAAATAACAAATACTCTGCGTACAAACGCCGAACCTCAAGCATGCAACAAATAGTGCCCATGCCGATATGTAAGTTTGCTTTCCAGCATGGCCCGTTCCATCCCGGAAGCGTTAGCATCGATCACGTCGTGGGGTCGGCTCTTGCTCATCCCGGTCGCGACCATCGTTCTCTTCCTCGGCTGGTTCGCCATCCGTTTCACTGAAGAACGCCTCTTCAGTGATTCGAGCTACTATCTGTTCCACGTGGTCAACGATGGTACGTTCCGCATTGAGCATGGCCGTTGGGTACTGGCCCTTTCACAAGTGTTTCCCCTACTGGGCACCAAACTGGGGCTGCCACTTACGACCTTGATCACCTTGCATTCGCTGAACAACGTGATCTTTCTCATCGCCGGTCTCCTCTTCGTGGCTGGCATCTTACGCGATCAACACGCTGCACTGGCATTGGCATCCGTCCAGCTCATTGGCCTAACCCATGGTTTGTTCTGTCCGATCTTCGAATTGTACTACGGTGTGGCCTTGCTGATCATCTTTCGCGCCGTGGTGAAGGACCGAACGTTGCATACCTACGTTCGATGGCCCTTGCTCTCGGTGCTCTTCCTGGGCGCTGTTTCCAGTCACTTCCTGGGCATGCTGCTCACGATCGGCACCTTGGTCTTGGACCGTTGTTGGCAGGATCGGAAATTGACCATGCTACTGGGGTCGGTGCTATTGGTCCACATCGTAACGCACACACTCACGTTGAGCGCATACGAAGAAAAGAACCTTCATTTCATCCAGGACCTTGGTGATACGACTAAGCTGTTGGGCCTTGTGAGCGCGGCACGCCTAGGGGAATTGACGCACAGCTTGATCCGCCATTATCCGGATATCACGGTCTTTGGCACACTTACCCTATTCGCTCTTATCTCCAAGAAGCACTGGTGGCAGGTCTTGATCTTCACGGGCATTTTGTTCGTGCTCTTCGTTCTGGTCGGCTTGCACTCGCCCGGCTTCTTGCATGACCGGTACCGTGAGCAACTCCATTTCGCGTTCGCGGCGTGGGTCATCATCACCATGTGCCATCAGGTTCTTCCGCTGGCCCGATACAGGAGTCTGATCGGCGTCTTGTTCGGTTGTGCCATCGTGCTCCGGATCGCCATGGCGCTTGATGTTTCAAGGTACTACACCGCGCGCACAGCCTGGCATCGCGCGTGTATCGAGGTGGCTCGCACCGCACACATGAGCAAGGGCATCATACCCGCACCTTTTGACTTCGGGCCTGCGGACGACCTGGTCGACCTCTCTTGGTCAACCTCGGTCGAGAGTTTGTTGCTCTCGGCCTCTTCTGGACCTGAGCGAACGATCTCGCTGATCACCTATCTCGATGAGGAGCACGAGGATAACTCCGCGCATTTGGACGAGTTCTTTTTCCGACGTTGGGAGATCATGGATACCACGGCCTTGAACCGTGCTTACTTCCGATCACCGGCTGGGCGATATACCCGGATAGACCATCCGATGCCGCAAAAGCCTTGAACGCACCGGTGCTTGGGGCTTGGTGGATGCTAAACGTATGAGCATTGCCTGCCAACGCTTTGTAGGGCTTCAAGGCTGGTTGGCGGAGCCTCTTCGCCGGTGGTAGGATCAGCACCTTACCACGGCACCTTGTTGATCGTGGCCTTCCATACGCTGCGGCGAAAATGGGGGCTACGGAACCGAGTGCGACCGACCACGCACCAAGCGACGAAGTGCATGTGGCCTAGGGATCGCACCTAGGGTCGCTACGATGCACACGGCGGGGTCACAATTTCACGAACTCGACGCGTCTGTTGTTGGCCTTGCCTTGGGGGCTATCGTTGGGGCCGGCCGGGGCACCTTCGCCCTTACCATCGGTCTCCAGCCTACCGCCGTCCACGGCGAACTCCTTCACCAGCGCTTCCTTTACGGCTGCCGCCCGGCGCTTGCTCAGCTCCAGGTTGGTGGCTTCCTCACCATCGCTATCGGTATGGCCGATGATGCGCACCCGCACGGAGGGGTTCTCGGCCAGGGCTGTACCGATCTCTTTGAGGGTGCCATAGCTCTCGGGCTTGATCTGGTCGCTTCCACTATTGAAGAGGATGCCGCGGGTGACCAAGCGCCCCTCGGTGATGAGCTTGTTGCGGGTATCTGGCGCCCCGGCTGCCACGCGCAGGTCCTTGAGGTAGGCGGTACTGCCCTCGCAGCCACCACCGTCCAAAATGAAGCGATAATCCACCCCGGGCTGGAATGCGCGCGGGATATCCCACACCTTTTCTTCGTTCAGGTACATGCGCAACCGGGCCTTTTGGCGCCAGATGCTTACGCGAGCCATGGGGGCGATGCCGCGCTGTACCAACTGCATTTGACCTTTCTCGTTGCTGAGCAGTTCGGACCCGTCTACACCATGCACTACGATACGCGAACTGCCCTGCGATCCGCCAGCACCTTGGGGGTGTATGCTTACCTTCACCAGACCATTATCCTGCGGACGCAGCAGCCCGGCGCTATGGTCTGCCACGAAGGTTGTAGAAGATGCCGTCGCCGTTGAGCTTCAACCAACGGCCTTCGGTGCCATCGATGGTGACCACTTCGCCGCTGCTGTTGGTATTCCAGCGTGCAGGGAAATCACCAATGGCGTCCTGGGTGAAGTCTTCTACGGCAATGACCTGTTCACCAGGCACGAAATCGAACTTGCTGTAGGCCGTTAGCGAACGCGGTTTGGCGGAGGCGCCAGCATTGCCGCTTCCTTCACCACCTTCGGCGGGTATCTGCCCTTCCTGCCCGGAGGGTGCATCGCCTGTGTTCTTGCCCTTTTTCCCTTTGGTGGCATCTTTCGCACCCTTGTCCACCCCCTCCTCGGCCTTGTCGAAGCCTTTATCGATGGTCTCGTCCACCTTGCGATCGAGGCGTTCCTTGGCCTTACGCTCAAGACGTTCCTGAATATTGATCTGGGCGGTCGCCGCGCCAGTGAACAACACAGGCAGGGCCACCAGTAGTGTGGTACGGAAGAGGTTCTGCATGGGGGCAAGATAGAATAACACAACAGCACTCATCGACCATAGACCAAATATTATCGACGAATGAAAACTAAATATAGACCAAATTGCTTTAGCCTTCGGATCCAAGCTGCGGGTCCGGCGAAGAATGACATGCACACTGGCATCAAAAGGCCAGGTCTTAGCCCCTGTGCTACACCATCTTCAAGCCCGCCAGAACGTGGGGTAAATGAATGTTGCCCCCCCCTCACC
>JAEYWT010000072.1 GCA_023428865.1 Bacteroidota bacterium
GCTCCAGGATGTCCATGTGCTGGTCGCGGATGCGGTGCTCGTCGAGTTCGAGGATCCGCGTGGTGAGGCCGGTGAGGAAATCACGATCGTGGCTCACCAGTAGGAAAGTGCCGTCGTAGTTCTTCAATGCTTCCTTCAGCACATCCTTGCTTTGGATGTCCAAGTGGTGCGTGGGTTCGTCGAGGATCAGGAAGTTGAGCGGTTTCAGCAACATGCAGCACAAGGCCAATCGTGCGCGTTCACCACCGCTCAGCACCTTCACTTTCTTGTCCACATCCTCCCCACTGAACATGAAGGCACCCAGCATGGCGCGTACACGCACCCGGTTCTCTTCACTGGCCGCATACTCGGCGGTCTCCATCACAGTGCCTTGCGGGTTCATACGCTCGGGCATGTCCTGCGCGTAGTACCCGATGATGACGTTGTGGCCCAAACGGATCTCGCCGTCATACGCCTCTTCGTTCATGATCATGCGCACCAGGGTGGATTTGCCCGTTCCGTTCGCACCCACCAGAGCGAGATGTTCGCCTTTGGCGATGGTCAGTTCGGCGTTGTTGAAGATGCGCTTCTGCTTGGTCGGGTCGCTCTTATCGGGGTACACTTTGCTCACGCCCTTCACCTCGGCCACGATCTTACCACTCTGCGGTGCTGGCGGGAATTTCACCAACATCTTACGCAGGTCTTCATCCTCCACCTCGATACGATCGAGCTTCTCCAGTTTGGTGATCAAGCTTTGTGCGAAAGCCGCTTTGCTCGCCTTCGCGCGGAACTTGTTGATCAGCGCTTCGGTCTCCTTGATGTAGCGTTGCTGTTCCTTGGCTTGCGCAGCCTGTTGCTCGCGCTCCACCTTGCGCAGCTCTACGTACTGGCTCCAAGGCACCTTGCGATCGATCAGCTTGCCGTTGTTGACTTCGATGGTGCGCTTCGTAAGGCGATCCAAGAAGGTCTTGTCGTGCGAGATCAGCACCAGCGCCGAAGGGTAGTTCTTCAGCAGGTCCTCCAACCATTGGATCGCCGGCAGATCCAGGTGGTTGGTCGGTTCGTCCAACAGCAGCAGGTCCGGACGCAGCAGCAGCAAACGCGCCAATTCGGCCCGCATACGCCAGCCACCGCTCAGATCACGCATCACGCGGTGCATGTCATCACCTACGAAGCCGATGCCTTTCAGCATACGCTCCACCTGCATGTCGTGATCACCGGCACCGATGGCGTTGAGCCGCTCGTGGGCGTGTGCCAGTTGTGTGGCCAGTTCTATGGCTTCTTCGTCGGTGGTGGCTTTCTCCAGTTCCTTCTCGATCCTTTCCAGCGATGCGTTCAGGATCAGCGCTTCCTCGAAGGCCTTCTCGGCCACCTGCCAAGGCGTAAGGTCCAGGTTATGGGCCATTTCCTGTGGCAAGTAACCCAAGGTGAGCTCCTTCGGTTTGCCGATGGTACCCTTGTCGAACGGCTGCACTCCGGCCAAAGTCTTCAGCAAGGTGCTTTTACCGGCACCGTTGCGACCGACCAGGCCAATGCGGTCGTCGCTACCGATGAAGAAGTTGAAGTCATCGAACATCGGCCGTTGACCGAAATGCAGGGTAAGGCCTTGGACCGTGATCATAGCTGTTGGGCGAAAAAGCGTGCAAAAGTACGGGTCTATGGAAAAAGAGAGACCCCCGGGGCTACCGGGGGTCTTCCAAAAGAACTTAAGTGGCTCAGAAATTCCAGAGGTCGTGCTCGAATTCGAACAGGGCCTGCTTGATCTCTTCACCGGCCAACAACGCATCCAGACCGGTCTTGTACTCGTTGATGTTACGGTCGTACACGTTGCTCCACTTGGTGATGTAACTGCTGAACTGGCGCTTCCAGAAGATGTCCTCGAAGCTGCGACGTTCCGAATCGTTCTCCCGGTTGAAGGCCTCCCAATTGGCGAAGACATAGCGGCACTCGGGGTAGTAGAGCCAGAAGATCGGCGCATAACCCCGCACCTCACCATCTTCTCCCTTGATCTCACGCATCGGTGCAATACCGAGGATGCGGATATCCATGGAGCTGCGCTGCTTGTCGAAGATCCAGTCCTCTTTCAGGCGGTACATCTTCACATCACCGCTTTCGATGGAGATCTCCTGCACCACGGGTTCCAACTCACCGGTATCCAGGTTCTCCGTGTATTGGGTATCCAAGCGGGTGAAGATGTCCTTCAGGTCCGTGGCGAGCAGTGGTTTCTTGAACTCATCATCCTCGGCTGTTGGGCCAACGTCATAGGCTGTGATGGAGCCATCCACCAGTAGGCCATGGCGGATCACATCGAAGAGGCTCTTACGGTCGTTGATGGCTTCCGTGGGGAAGTACAGCGGGTGGTTGATCTTCTCGCGTAGGTCGATCGTGCGCCACACACGGCGCGCCCACATCACATCCGCTTCGCGGATATGGGTGTACGGCACCACGCGTTTGGTCTTCGTGTGCTCCTTGATGTAGGCACCATCGAGCACGGTCTGTGCCACGGCCTCGGCTGTGGAGCAGAGCCCGACAACTGCGATCGCAGCGGCGGTCAGGATGTTCTTGCAGGTCCTCATCATGGGGTCTGGTTTAAGGGGTCATACCACTTTGAACGCGAGCGAACCCAAGTTCCGTGTGGTACCATCGGGGCCACGTGCCTTGATGCCTTCGATGTAGACCTTCTGGCCTGACTTGGCCTTCTGGAACATCTCCTTCACATCGCCGCTAACCGCCGCACCCTTCACGATCTTCTCGATCGGGGTACCACCGATCACCATGGTCACCTTGTATTCCACCACCTCGAACTTGAGGTCGAACTCGAAATCGATCATCTTAGCGATCACACCAGCAGCAGCCGTCAATTCAGGCTTCTTGATGTTCTCGTCGTCAATGCTCTTTCCAGCGAAATACGGACGTGGGTTCGGTACGTTCTTCACGCGGAACTTCATGCCCGTCATGGTCTTCTTGGATCCATCGGGGTTGGTCACCGTTGCGCTTATGGTCGCTTCGGATTCCTTGCCCGGACGAACGATGAAGCCTTCGCCACCCTTGGAGAGGGTACCGTTGGTCATGCTCGCCGCGATATCCTTATCGCTGTAGCCGCTTACGCTGATGCTGACCGGGTTGTCCACACCACGATAGAACACGTTCATCTTGGTGGGGCTCACCACTAAGTTCGGTGCGGCCACTTCGTACTCCGTCGTGAAGACTTCCGTCTGAAGTTCGCCACCTACGGGTTTGTACTTGATGATACCGCTCACCGTGCGCAGACCAGCACCAGCAGCCACCTGTTCCAAACGGGCCATGGCTCCGTTCATGGGCAACTTGATGGATTCACCGATGATCTCCTTCTTGGCGGTATCCACACGAGCACCAGGGCCAGCGATGTAGACTTCAGGAGCGTTCTGATCATCATAAGCTCCCAGGAAGATGTCCGCAGAGTACTTCGCACCTACGGTAACGTAGCTGCTCTGTGGTTTCACGATGGCGGTGAGCTTATTGAACTTGAAGCTCTTGCCTTCCACGGCGTCCATCATTCGTTTCACCACTTCACCTTCGGCGTTGCGTACATCAGCCTGGATCTTGCTCAGGATGGTGATACCCGCAGCCAG
>JAEYWT010000079.1 GCA_023428865.1 Bacteroidota bacterium
CCACCAGCTTGATGCCGCGCACTTTGGTACCGGCTTTGAGTGCTTTTGGTGCACCTTTCACGGCGAGGTCCTTCACCATCACCACATCGTCGCCATCCTTGAGGATGTTGCCATTGGCATCCTTCACCACTGGACCCGTGGCTTCGGCTGCAACCTCGTCGGGGTTCCATTCGTGGCCACATTCGCCGCACATCCAAGAAGTACCGGTGGGGTACGTGATCGAAGAGCGGCACTCGGGGCAGGGCTTGGTATCGGGCATGGTGATGGATTCGGCGGCGAATGTACCCCTTCGCCGAGAAGCTGTTCCGATCGAGTTTCAGCGATCCATGGACTGCAATGAATTCGGCCGCTGCACGTTGTACGACCAATGAAAAGCGTCCTACATCTCGTTCAGCTCCTATTCACGCTGGCGCTGATCGGTGGTTTCTGGCTCTGGTGGGCACTCGACTATGTGGGCCACGGCCTACGTCCCGAAGGAGGCTTCCTGCGTTGGTGGTATGATCTGGAGGGACAGCCAGAGTTCTTTCTGCTCTTCGCCCAACTCGCCTATCCGCTGTTCTGGTGGCTTAGCCGCGAGGTGGCATGGACGGGTATCTGGCGCACCTGGAGGACGATCCACCTGTGGCTTGTGTTGCTCCTGTTACTGGCCGTGGGCATCGGGTGGTTGGCCACACCGGACCTCGGTGGTCATTGGGGCTGATGGATCCGCTCCCATACACCTACCTTTCCGGCATGATACGACCGGGCCGCACCCAGGACCTCCGCATACTTCGTCGAACGCGCGAGGGTTTGGTGTTAGGTGACGACGACCCGATCGAGGTGGTATTGCCCTTGAATGAAGCGCCTCGCGAAGGCAGCGAGGAAGGGTACCTCCGGGTGTACGTTGATCCGGGTGCGGACGGCAAGTTGACCGCCACCACCCGTTTCCCGAAGATCGAGGCCGGCACCTTCGCCAAACTGCGCGTGGTAGCCATCCGCGGCGCCGGCGCGCACGTGGATCGCGGCATGGAAAGTCCACTGCTCATTCCGCATGACGACCAGAAGAAGCCCATGGAAGAGGGACGCTGGTACGTAATGGGCGCCTACTACGACAAGGGGCATATGCGTCTGCATGGCAGCACCCACATTGAAGAATTGCTGGACAATACCGAACTCACCGTAGCGGAGAAGGAAAAAGTAGAACTACTGGTCTTCGGAAAAAGCGACCTGGGCCTTTCGGTGATCGTGAACGACAAACACCAAGGGCTGGTACACGCCAATGAGGTCTTCAGACCGGTCACCGTTGGTGATCGTCTGGTGGGCTACGTCAAAACCATACGGCCGGACAACAAGTTGGACATCGTGCTGCAACCGATCGGTTACCGCCAGTACATCGATGCGCATACGGCCTTGCTCGGAAAGCGATTGGAAGCGAAAGGCTATTTACGTCTGACGGACAAGAGCTCCGCCGAAGAGATCTACGAGGAGTTCGGCATCAGCAAGAAGGCCTTCAAGAAAGCACTGGGTGCGCTATACAAGGAACGTCTGGTGAGGATCGGTGAGGATGGTATCGTGTGGGTGGGGTGAAGATCCACCCGGTGGACCAGGTGCCAGCCTAACGTGTTACGCCTTTCGTTGTGGCCCGATAATTGGCTGGTGGTGTGCATGTAACACCACCCACCATGTACCGCGCGGTCCTCATCACCCTGTGCCTAGCCGTTGCAACCGTTTCCTCGGGAAGCAGCTACACGGATAGTCTGCGCGCGGTAGCCAGCCGCTTGAGCGGACGTATAATCTCACTTGGTCATGAGAGCGTGGCGGTGATCGGCGTTGGCGATGTGCCCACACAAACCCTGACCAACGAACTGGTGGGCGAACTCACCTACCAACTCGCCAACCAGAGCACGGGGTTCAACTTGGTGGAACGATCGCAGCTCGATGTGCTCTTGCGCGAACTCCATTTGAGTGCTTCCGGCATCACCAGTAATGTGGACGCACTGCAGCTCGGCGAACTGGCCTGTGCCACCACCATCATCACGGTCCAAGTACAAGCCGTGGATAAACGACGCGTTCAATTGGAGATCAAACTACTGAACACCGCCAGCGGCTTGTTGGAAGGCATGGAACGCAGCGTGGTGCCTATTCCACCGATGTTCAAAGGTGGCCAGCTGGAGTACGCGCCCGAAAGCAGCCAGCCTGCGGCCAACGAGCAAGCATCCGCGTGGGACCTGCACCTTGCTGGCGGCCTGGGTGAGTCGTATGGTGCTATCCACCCTTTTGTACAAGTGGACGCCGTGGCGCGCGGTGGAAGGTTCGCCAGTGGCCTACGTGTGCGGCTCATGCCCGACGCATCGAACGGACTTCCTCACCTGGTGCAGTTCGGTCGGCTTTCCACCAGTGCCTCGGAAGACCTGTTCGGGATCCCACAGCCTTATATGGACATCCTGTGCGGTGGCGGTGAAGAGGTACACCTGGTGCGTGCCAACGACCCCAGCTACGGAGCGGGTGCCGTTCTGGAAGCCATGGCCAACGGAGCCAACACGGCCCAATGGGACCAGATCAAACCCATCAACTTCCACGCTTCACGATGGAGCGTGATGGTGCCGCTAAGACTGTACTGGGGTCCGCTGCGCGATCCGCGCAAGCCAGCCTTCCATACGGAGATAGCCTTCGGTGCCGACCTCTACACCATCCAGGCCTCGTATGCCGTAACCAGCCTCTCTGCTCAGCGGGTGAACGGGAGTGCCTCCTTTACCGTCGATGAATACACCACCAACGGGCCGTTCAACGATCGTATGAGCAATACCGCGCTCTTCTGGCATGCCTCCTTCGGTATGGGCGTGGAGTGGAAACGCTTCGGACTTAGCTTGGGTGGTCAACGTTCTCTTCATCGCGCCGTTACGAACATGGTGGAAGACCCCTTCATGACCAGTAGCAGCAACGCCAGCAAGGTACAGGGCGACCCCATCGCGATCGCCTTGCTCAACGGCACGGCGTTGGATCAGGTACCCATCTCCGGCGCTGGGTCGGTACCCTTCGGAACCATCGATGCCTCGGACATGGACAAGCGCTTCTCCAGCATGGAACGGTTCCTGGACCGTTGGCAATGGAATGCCACGGTGTCCATCAGACTATTCTGAACGAGGCGATCGCCGGGGCATCGTTCTTAGGTTTGAATACGTCTTCAGAACGAACCTATCTCCCGACCATGAACCTACGCTACGCACTACCAGCCCTGCTCCTCCCCTTCAGCGCTGCGGCGCAATGCCCCTTCACGCCCACCATCGAGCCGGATGCTCCCATCCTTTGCCCCGGTGAAAGCGTGGAGCTGAACACCCAGGAATACGATGCCTACCAGTGGTACGCCGATGGTGAGCCCATCGATGGTGCCACGGCCCAAACGCTCACGATGCAACCGTATGCGGAGGTAACCGTGGAAGCCACCTTGGATGGCTGCACCGAAATGTCGGCGCCGGTGATCGTGGATGGCTGGGTATTCCTGTTGCCCTTCGCCATGCACGCGGGCGACGAGCCCTTGTTCATCGACTTCGATGGGGTGAGCAACCAGTGCGATGGGGATTCGGTGCTGTTGATCTTCAGCTACGACCAGAACGTGCAGTGGACCAACAACGGTGTGGAGATCCCCGGCGCCAACGACGATACCTTGCTGGTGGTAGCCACGGGCAACTACAGCGCCACCGGAGCGCCAGAGACCTGCCCCAACTACATCTCGAGCCTCGGCCTGGAGATCCCCTTCCTGTTCAACCCGGTGGTACAACCTACCATCAGCATGGTGGGTGATCAGCTCTGCGCAACACCGGCTGGTGAAGCGTACCAATGGTATCTGAATGGTTCACCGCTTGCGGGCAACACGGCTTGCATAGACCCCCTTGCCGCTGGCACCTACACCGTAGATGTCACTTACGCGGTCGATTGCAGCACCACTTCTGAACCATACCTCAGCACCCGTATCGAAGAGGTGGCCAGCACACAACGCCCCTTGGTACACCCGGTGCCGGCGAACGATGTGGTCACCATCACCTGGCCGTCTACTAGCGGGCACGACGCGTGGGAGCTGATCGACGCAGTGGGCCGTCGCGTGCTTTCGGGGAACAAAGGGCGCCAGCTGACGCAGACCATCGACCTTAGCCAGATACCCGAAGGCCACTACTGGTTGCGCTCCGGTGGCACCATTCCCGTGGTGTTGCAGGTGGTGAAGTAGGCTGCACCGAACGGTATATTGGTGGCATGGATGTAGCAGAAGCCCGTGCCATGGCCTTGCAGCGACCAGGCGTGGAAGAATACGAGCACTTCGGCAAACCGGCCTATCGCGTAGCGCCCAAGAAAGCCGGTGGAAAACCGGGGCGGACCTTCATGACCTTGTGGTTGGATGAAGGCCATGCCGTGTTGATGCTGGACCTGGAGCTACAGGAGCAGTTATTGGAAGAAGA
>JAEYWT010000112.1 GCA_023428865.1 Bacteroidota bacterium
GAGAAAGGCACCCTGCTCTTGTGCAGCACCAACCCGATCTATTCACCCTACGAAGTACAGGTAGCCAACGTGCTGGAGATCTGGAAATTCGTCCACTTCATCAGCGCCGAACTGCCCGAGCCCAACCTGAGCCGCGACGAGCTGGCCCGCAGCGTGGTAGACCTCCGCAAAGAGGTGGGTCAGTTGCGTTTGGCCATGGAGCAGCAGGGTAGGCTGTCGTTCTAAGAGCTCCCAAGTTGGCCAGTACCATGGGCTTTTCAACGGCCCATCGTGGAGGTTTTATGTGTTAAGCCTGTGTTAACCATCGGTGAACAATGTGCTATCTTTGAGCGTATCACGTTCTAGAACAGCACACCATGCGCTTCCTGCTTACCCTCGCCACAGCCCTCCTGTTCGGCGCCACGCACGGTCAAGCCCTGCTGGGTCAGGAGCACTGGCCTGATGGCACCTTGAAGGCCACGCGCTACAGCGATGGAACGCGTATCCACTTCATCACCTTCCACGAGAATGGTCAAGTGAAGGATGTAGGCTGCTTCCTCAATGGCCATCGGGATGGTGTATGGAAGCAGTACAGCGACACCGGAGTGATGATGGCTCGCGCGAGCTTCCGCCATGGCGAACGCCAGGGAACGTGGGAGTTCCGACATGCCGAGGATACACCGATGGGCCACCTCACCTACGCTTCCGGTCGGCTAACACAGGGTCAGCAATACGGGTCGTCCGGTGAATTGGTGGCACACCGTGCTTACTGAGCCCTTGCGCAGCGACTAGCTTTCGAGCAACTCCTTCACGCTCTGCCGACGCGCCACCATGGTGGCCAACGTGATCAACGCTGTCACGTGCACCACCGTACCTGCCAAGAGTTGGATGTTGGCAGAAGGCCAGTGAAGCACTTTGAACAAGCTGCCCGAGGCGAGCAGCGCAAGGCTGACGAACAGGAGGGAAACGGCGGTGCGGGTCTTCATGGCTTTCGTGGTTTTGAAGGGTGAATGCCTTGCACTGCGAGAAGTAACGCCCATCAGCTATCCAGGAAGTCCTTGAAGCCGGGATAGCGGAGGATCTTCACCAGAACGACGACCGCCATTACCGATGCAAGGCACCCCCCAATTAGCTCGAAGACCCAAGCCAATGGCCAGTGCTGGATCTTGAACAATGCTCCCATGGCACCAAGTACTGGAAATAGCACGGCGGAGATCACCAGAAGAAGAATGGCCACACGCGCCGTCATCCCTTTCGGAACAGGTCATCGGCATCTTCGAAGGCTTTGAACTCGATCGCGTGCCCATCGGGGTCTTCGATGAACATGCTCACTTGTTCGCCTACTTCGCCTTTCATCACCGTGCGTGGTTCAATGAAGAACGGATGGCCTACCTTCTTCAATTTATCGCGCAGCTTCTTCCAATCGCTCATGCTCAGCACGATGCCCCAGTGGTTGCTGGGTACGGTGCTTTGCGGATTGTAGATGCGGCCGGTCTTGTAGGTCACCGGCACTTCTTGGATCGTCAGTTGGTGGCCGAAGAAGTCGTAGTCCACCCAACCTTCGGCGCTGCGGCCTTCTTTGCAACCGAGGAATTTGCCGTAGAAGGCCTTGATGCGCTTAAGATCGGTGGTGGCGAAGGCCAGGTGGAAGGTGCCGTTCATGGGTAACCGTTGAAGCGTTGGTGTAGAGGCGGGGTGTTCACCGTTGCTTGCTGTGATGGAGCGCTGGTGTGTTCTGCGTGGGTGGTGTAGGTCGAAAGTAAGAACGCCCCTGGGAGTTCCAGAGGCGTTCTGCTGTTCAGGTATCCATGATCACCTGTTATCAGGCATCATCATCGTCGTCGCCGTCATCTTCATCACCGGCGTCGTCGGCATCATCGTCGTCGTCGCCATCGTCAACATCATCGTCGGTGTCGTCATTGTCGTCATCGTCCGAACCTTCGGCACCTTCCAGGTCCGGTCCGTCCTCGCCATCTACATCGGGTGTGGCGCCGCCATCTTCCTGATCCAGGAATTGTTCGATCTCTTCCCGACTTTCGGGATTGATCTTGATCAGGTAGAGGGCATCGGGTGTGCGCAGTTCGATCACGCGCAGCATATCCCCCTTGGCGGTGGGAATGGCTTTGATGTGCGTGCTATCAATACCATCTGGGTATTGTTCCTGAAGGGTTTCCTTCAGTTCGTCGGTGAGGGTGTTGAACGAGCGGATCAGGCGTTGCATTGCTTCGGGGCGTTGCGGTCACATGTCGAGGACGTAGGCAAAGATGAGCGGTGCCACAATAGTAGCATCACTTTCGATGATGAATTTAGGGGTATCGATGTCGAGTTTTCCCCAAGTGATCTTTTCATTGGGAACGGCACCGCTATAGCTGCCGTAGCTGGTGGTGCTGTCGCTGATCTGGCAGAAGTAGCTCCAGAATGGGATGCTATCGCGCTGCAGGTCCTGGTGCAGCATGGGCACCACGCAGATGGGGAAGTCGCCGGCGATGCCGCCACCGATCTGGAAGAAGCCGATGCCATCCGTGCCGCTATTCTTGGTGTACCAATCGGCTAGGAAGATCATGTACTCGATGCCGCTCTTCATCATACCGGGCTTGCAATCGCCGCTGATACAGTGGCCGGCGAAGATGTTGCCCAGGGTGCTATCCTCCCATCCGGGGCAGATGATCGGCAGGTTGCGCTCGGCGGCGGCTACCATCCAGCTATCCTTCGGATCGATCTGGTAGTACTGTTCCAACACACCGCTGCGGATCATTTCGTAGAAGTACTCGTGCGGGAACCGGCGGTTGCCGCTCTTGTCGTCGGCGGTCCACAGGTCCGTCACGTGCTTCTCCAAGCGACGGAAAGCTTCGTGCTCGGGGATGCAGGTGTCCGTCACCCGGTTCATGCCGCGGTCCAGCAGGTCGCGTTCTTGTTGTGGGGTGAGGTCGCGGTAGTTGGGTACACGCTCATAGTGATCGTGCGCAACCAGGTTCATCACATCCTCTTCCAAATTGGCGCCGGTGCAGCTGATGATGTCCACCTTGCCTTGGCGGATCATTTCGGCGAAGATCTTGCCCAGTTCGGCGGTGCTCATGGCGCCGGCGAGGGTCACCATCATCTTGCGGCCTTTTCCGAGGTGTTCCTTGTAGCCCTTCGCGGCATCCACCAAGGCGGCGGCGTTGAAGTGCAGATAGTGCTTCTCGAGGAAGCTGCTGATCGGTCGGTTGCTCATTTCTGGAGGACAGGAGGGAATGGGGGCGAAAGATAGAGCGGAGGAGAAAAGCAAGGGGCAGTTGGCAGGCGCAGGGACAAAGATCTAGAGG
>JAEYWT010000156.1 GCA_023428865.1 Bacteroidota bacterium
GGCATGGTTCACCGAAGGGGTGCGTACGAACGGTATCCCAAGCCGTTGGCAAAGCACATCAAGGTCTTCCAAGGGAACAAGGGCCTGTACATCGGTGCCATACCAAGACCGCATGCAATAGCCCACCAAGGCACCCAGCGGACCGATACGTAGTACCTTCTTCAATTTCTTCTTCCAATGCCCTTTGGATCTTGTCGCGCCTTCCGCCAGGATCACCTGCACAACTTGGAAATGGCCGCTGCCGATCAAGTGCGGCAAGTGGTGACTGGCCGTGCCGCGCAACGCGCTGGTGAGGATCGCCACCCTCATGTGGAGGTCAGGTAGGGGTTGCCGGTGGCGTTGCCGCGCAGTGCGTTGGCCGCGAGGAAGTAGCGGATGTGCGCCAGCGGCCAATCCAAGATGATATGGTCGCGACGGATCAGGAGTTCATGCGCCGGGGTGGGCGCCGTTCCGCTGTGGCAGCCGCGTTCCGCTGTGGCACAACTGGTATGGCCTGCCGCCAGCACTGCCTGATAACCGGCTGCTGTGAAGTCGGTGAAACGGCCGTAGGGGTACGCGAAGTGGTCGGCCTTGCCCACCCACTCGATCAGGGTACTGCGTGTGCGCTGCACATCTTCCACCAGAGCCTGTGGGCTGATGCGAGCCATGTTGTGGTGCTCCCAGGTATGTGATCCGATCTCGTGGCCCATGGCAACGATCCCATCCAGTTCCGCCCGATCCAGGAAACGCACCGGCGGTAGGTGGAAACGTTCGGCGCAGATGCGGGCCACCTCGGCTTCGTCGGAAAGGCCGATCAGTGCGGGATTGATGAAGAAACAGGCGCTGATGCCCAGGTCGCGCAACACACGTGCGCCGTCCAGGTTGTTCCGGAAACCATCGTCGGAACTCACGCAGAGGTAGGGCTTATCCATACGCCCATGTTGCACGCGCTCCACGGCTTCGCTGTACGAGATGAAGGTGTGTGTGCGAGCGAGATCCTTCACCATGGCCTCCAAGGCGCGCAGCTCATCGCTGAAGGTGTGGTGGATGTACAGGAATTGCACCCGAGGAAGGGCGAGTGCTGCTGCGGTCTTTCCACGCAGCCGTTGCGCCAGGGCAAGGCCATCCAGGGCGGTATGGCGAGCCATGGCCCGCAGGCTGCGGCTTTCCTGCGCTTTTATCTCGGCGTAGCGTTCAACGAAAGGCACGGCCCGAAAGTAGCGAGAGTGTCCGGGCTATGGTCGGCGTACTTCGTGTGCAGCGTAAGGTGACCGATATTTGTCCGATGCCTCCCGCACCCGCCCGCACTGGTGGAGACGACCGTAAGGGCTCGCGCAAGCTACTTCGCAAGCTGCGCGACCGCTACCGGTTGATGCTGATCAACGACAGCACCTTCGAGGAGCGGTTCACCATGCGGCTGAACCGGCTCAACGTGCTGTTGCTGGGCACGGCGGCCTTCTTCCTCTATGGCGCTTTCGTTACGGCGGTCATCGTCTTCACCCCGCTGAAGCGCTACATACCCGGCTACGCCGACCAGGAGACCAAACGCAACGCCTATCGCAGCTTGTTACTGGCGGATTCGCTGGGGCAGCGGCTACAGGAGCGCGACCTCTACATCGCGAACCTGCGCTCGGTGTTGCAGGGTCACGCACCGGCGGATAGCGCCACGCTCTTTGCTCCCCTGGCCCAGAAACCTGATGCGGATGACCTGGAACCGGGCAAGGCCGATAGCCTGTTGCGCCAACGGGTGGCACGTGAAGAGGCGTTCAGTGTGAAGGAGGGTCGAGTAGGCACCGAGCGCCGGGAATTGGCAGGCGTCTTCTTCTTCACACCCTTGCGCGGCATTGTGACCAGTAAGTACGAGCGGCAGAAGAGCCATTTCGGCATCGACATCGTTGCCAAGGCCGATGCCGCGGTGAAAGCCTGCCTTGCAGGAACCGTGACCCTGGCCAGCTGGACCACGGATGCCGGTCATGTATTGCAGATCCAGCATGCCAACGATCTGGTGAGCGTGTACAAGCACAACAGCGTGTTGCTGAAGAAGGTGGGGGAGAAGGTGAAGGCCGGCGAAGCCATTGCCATCGTAGGCAATAGTGGCGAGCTTACGACCGGGCCGCACCTGCACTTCGAATTGTGGCTCAACGGCGAACCCGTGGATCCACAGGCATACATGGTCTTCGAATGACCTTGATACAGGCAGTATGAGCCTCAAGTCCGCCATTGCCAAGCCTTATGCGCGCTACGTAACGGATGCGGTGATGCGCCGCGCCATGGATCCCGTGACCACGCAAGCGGCGGTATTGAAGGAGCTGATCCGTTTCGCGGGCGATACCACCTTCGGTCGCCAGCACCGGTTACATGCTGTGGAGGATCACGCTGGGCTGGTGCAGGCTGTTCCGCTGCGCGATTACGAAGGTTTCAAGCCGTACATCGACCGCATCAAGTTCGGTGAGGAAGATGTGCTATGGCCGGGCAAGCCGCTCTACCTCTGCAAGACCAGCGGAACCACCAGTGGCGCCAAGTACATACCCATCACCAAGGAGAGCCTGCCGAATCATATCGGAAGCGCACGCCGGGCACTTTTGGCCTACATCGCCCATAGCGGTCGTACCGACTTCGTCGATGGCAAGATGATCTTCCTGCAGGGCAGTCCGGTGCTCGACCACAACTTCCCCATACCCAGCGGCAGGCTCAGCGGCATCGTGGCCAACCATGTACCGCGCTACTTGCTCAGGAACCGCATGCCGGGCTTCGCCACCAACAGCATCAACGATTGGGAAACGAAGGTGGAGGCCATCGTTAGCGAGACCATGACCGCCGACATGCGCTTGGTCAGTGGTATACCTGCCTGGGTGCAGATGTACTTTGAACGATTGCTCGCGCGCACGGGCAAAGCGGATGTGAAGAGCGTGTTCCCGAACTTCTCGCTGTTCGTGTACGGAGGTGTGAACTACGCACCTTATCGCAGCAGGATGGAAGCGTTGATCGGCAGTGCAGTGCCCAGCGTGGAGTTGTTCCCGGCGAGCGAAGGGTTCATCGCCTATCAGGATCGCAGCAACGAAGAGGGGCTGTTGATGGTGCTCGATAATGGCATCTATTTCGGTTTCGTGCCCATGCAGGGGAACGACCGCAGACCGCGTTCCATCGCCGAGGTGGAACTGAACACCCAGTATGCACTGGTCTTGTATACGAACGCTGGTCTATGGGGATACGAGATCGGCGATACCGTGAAGTTCGTTTCCCTGGCACCACCGCGCATCGTGGTCACGGGTCGTACCAAGCATTACACCAGTGCGTTCGGCGAGCATGTGATCGCCGAGGAAGTGGAGAGCGCGTTGAAGGATGCCATGGTCGAAGCGCCCTGCGAAGTATCGGAATTCACCGTGGCGCCGCAACTCGCGCCAACAGAGGGCTTGCCGTATCACGAGTGGCACATGGAATTCGCTGCGGCACCGGCGGATATGCAACACTTCGCACAATTGCTCGATGAAGCGTTACAGAAGCGCAACGTGTACTACCGCGATCTGATCACCGGCAAAGTGCTGCGGCCGGTGGTGATCCGCTCCTTACCGCGCGGAGCCTTCGCCAGTTGGATGAAGGCTCGTGGCATGAACGATGCACAGAGCAAAGTACCGCGCTTGGCGAACGATCGGCGGTTCGTGGAAGGCTTGGGCTGATCAGCTGATCACCACCGCAGCGGGGTAGCGCTTCTTCCAGAATTCGAGCGCCTTCAGGCTGGCCAGTGTGATCACGGTACGGTGGTCCAGTTGCACCTTGATGGCTTTCAATCCTTCTTTGATCGGTTGGCTCAGCACCAGTTGTTTCTTTTTGCGTGGCATGGTCGTTCAGTTTTGTTCTTGTGTATAAGACGCGCAAAACCGTGCCGAACGTCAGCCTGGCAGGTTAAGAAGTGTGAAAAGTGGTGGAGGGCCCCGGTCCCGGGGAGCTATTTCCCCAGTGTTGGGGCGTGGATGCGGTAGGTCTGGGTCTCCAGTAGCACGGGCCAAGGCAGTGCGATGTCCTGTTCGAACAGTTCTTTGAAGATGACGATCCGTGTACATCCCAGCTGTTCCAAGTGAAGCAGCGTGGCAGGATCGTTCAACGCGGCATTCGAGAGCGTCCATCCCCGACGATGCGCGAAGTACATGGCCGTGGGGTCCTGGCCGGTGTTGGTGGCGATAAGGCCGTGGTCGGCACCAAGGTCCTGCTCCAGCGCGAGCAAGGGTGTCAGGCGCGGGCTTAGGGTGAAGTCATTGGCCTGCGCCAGTAGACCTTCCACCGCGATGAGGGTGATGATACCCGCGCGCCAACGACGATCGTTCACTGCTGCCACTGCAAGACCTGCGAAAACAGCCATTACAGGAATGAAAGGAAGCACGTAATAGGCATGGATCCAGAAGGTATCCCCTGCCAGCATCATCACGACCAGGAATGCGACCGAAAGCGAAACGAATGCACAAAGCAGGCCCACCAAGCGTTTTTTCACAGCAATGGCCAAGCCCATAAGGAACGCCGCACATCCGCTGAAGCGCTGGGCATCGAAGTAGAAATTATCCAACACGCGCGGCCACTTGGCGATCAGCTCCGCAGCGCCTTGGGCCAAGGGCTTCCCCATGAAGAAATGCCAGTAGCCGTAGGTTTCCACCAAATGTGGCACCCAGCGGAGATACCACCAAAGTGCGGGTATCGTAGCCAGGAGGATCGCGGCCGAAGCGATCCATGGCGCAATTGTCCCGCGACGATCCCATACTAGTATGGGCCATGCCGCCAGCAGAAAACCCGCCGTGACCTTGGCGAGCAGGCCGGCCATGATCAGCAGGGTGCCAAGGAAAAGGGGGAGCCATCTACCTCGTTCCCGTATGGCGGCATCAAGGCGTTCCATGCCAGCGATCACCAGCGAAAGCGCGAACACGTCGGGCATCACCTTGCGGCTGTACATGAACCACAGGGAGACCAGCAGGATGTGCGACGCACACAGCGCAACGCGTTCGCCAAGGTGTCTCTTCAACAAGGCATGGAAGAAGAGCGTTCCCAAGCTTCCCGCAACAAGAACGATCAGGCGCCCGGTGCAGTTGGCATCGCCGAAAAGCATCGTGCCCAAGGCCACCAGCAGGTTCAGCAGCGGGAATTCCATGCCGGTGATGCCGGATAGCTCGCCCGCCGTATCCATGCGCGGATGCAGCAGGTCCACCCCCTGTTCTACGAAGTTGCGGGCCACCATGAGCACCGAGGTCTGGCGCCAATGGTGGGAGGTTTCCAAGGGCGGGTTGGTGATCCCGAACAAACGCACCACGAAGGCTATGGCCACCCAGAAGCGGATGTCCGCAGTCCAGCGGGCGAGCGTTGAGCGGTCCATCATCATCGAGTGATCGCCAAGATGCGGACCTTTGTGGCATGTCCGTACACATCGGCGCCGATCCGGAACACGCTGCGCAGCTTCTGCGCCGTGGAGAGGTCGTGGCCATTCCTACGGAAACCGTGTACGGTCTAGCGGCGAACGCCTTCGATACCGACGCGGTACTGCGTATCTTCAGCACCAAACAGCGCCCTAGCTTCGACCCGTTGATCGTACACATCGGCCGGTTGGAGGATGTGGGCCGTGTGGCCCGCGAACTACCGCCGGGGGCCGAGCAGCTCATGCAGGCGTTCTGGCCGGGGCCGCTAACGTTGGTGCTGCCAAAACAAGCCAGCATACCAGACCTGGTCACCAGCGGTTTGGATACAGTGGGTGTTCGTATGCCAGCGCATCCGAAAGCCTTGGAATTGTTGCAGTTGCTCGAATTCCCCTTGGCGGCGCCCAGCGCGAATCCGTTCGGCTATGTAAGTCCGACCACGGCGCAACATGTGGCCGATCAGCTGGGCGAAGCCATCCCATACATCCTCGACGGCGGTGCGTGTGCGGTGGGTGTCGAGAGCACCATCATCGGGTGGGAAGGAGACAGGTGGGTGCTGTACCGCCCCGGTGGTGTAGCAGTGGAGGCGATCGAAGCTGTGATCGGTCGCGTAGCTGCTGCCGCACACCAGGTAGTACCCGCCGCACCGGGCATGCTCGAAAGCCATTATGCGCCGCGCAAACCGGTGCATGTGGGCGATGTAACAACACTGCAGCAGGAGTACACTGGAAGGCGACTCGGTGTCATCAGTTTCACCAGGTCGCACGCTGTCGAGCGGAGCATGGCACTCTCACACCAAGGCGATCTTGCAGAAGCTGCCCGCAACCTCTTCGCCGTGTTGCGGGAGTTGGATGCCAGCGACGTGGACGTGATCCTGGCAGAGCGCTTTCCGGACGAAGGTCTCGGGCGCGCGATCAATGACCGGTTGCGAAGGGCTGCTGCGAAACGATAGCGTCGTCAAGGTTTGCTTGATCGAAAACGCCAGGTGGGGCGGCGCTGCACGGCCACTTCGCCCAACACCATCTCTACATGGTCGACACGCGGCACGCGCACGATCTTTACCTCACCCATATCGATCGTCATCGGCCCGGTGTTGGTCGCATTGGCCCAGGAAACGAACTGCGTGAAAGGATCGCGGTCGGGTCCACCAAAGAACAGCTCTGCACTATCGGCTTTTGCCTCGAAGGTGATGGTGAAATGCCCGGAGGGGTCTGAACTGCTCTGGACCTCCCGTTCCCCGCCCCATATCCGCACGAACCCATCATCCACGGGAAGCCCCGTGGTGGCATTCACCAACAGACCACGTATGGTGATGATGCGTGGACCAGCCGCATGCGCGTTCACCATGGCCGGTGTTCCACGTGGATCAGTAGTTCGTTCCACGCGGGTGGGCATGGTCTTGCCGACCACGACATCGTGCTGTGCCTTACTTTCATTTCCGCCGAGCATGGCCAGTAATGTGGTGAAGGCCACGACAGGCAGTGTATAGGTTGGCCGTTCGTTCATGGGACTCAACACCCGGTCCAGTTGGCGCGGGTCGAAACGGGCGCATGTTGGAGGCGGTACATCGCCATCGAATATCCGCAACAGCTCATTGTCCGTTGCGTTCGAGAGATCCGCCACTTCGTGCTGGCAGTTTCCGCAGAAGCGGCCGCCTGTGCGTTCAGGCATACCTGCCCAGTCTTCGTGGCAGGGTATGGGTACGGAAAGAGATAGGCGCATGATGTGAATGGTCAATGGAACAGAAGCCGTCTTAGCATTGGTACACGCATATGGACACAAGGTTCGATCCATTCAAGAACCGCTCGGAAGTGCGACCTTTGCACCTTCCACCGCGACCGTGCGTTCGTGCCCACATGAGCACATGGTCACATGAGCACATGAAAAAAGTCGCCATCCTCGGCTCCACGGGCTCCATCGGCACGCAAGCGCTGGAGGTGGTGCGTGAGCAACCGGATCGTTTCGAGGTCGAGTTGCTCAGTTGTGGTAGCAACGTGGACTTGCTCATCAAGCAGGCCTTGGAGTTCAAGCCCAACGCTGTGGTGATAGGCGATGCCACCAAGCTCGAAGCCACGAAAAACGCTTTGTTCCCACAGGGCATCAAGGTATACGCTGGTGC
>JAEYWT010000175.1 GCA_023428865.1 Bacteroidota bacterium
CGTTTATACAGGTTGGCCGTTTTCGCAGCGCTGGGTTGGTTGCGCGTCATATCCACTCCGTAAGCCACCATGAACACGATGGAGAACAAGGCCATCGCGATGCGCAGGTCGTTGTTCTTCAGTACGAAGAAGCAGGTGATGGCCGTTGATACAGCGATGAGCAGCAACCGCAACCACAGTCGTTGAATAAGGGTGACGAGGGTGATGAAGACGGAGATCAACATACCCACGAGCGGGGCCAGGAAGATGAACAGCGCGATGATGCCGATCTTCTCCAGGTTGATGCTACCGATCTGGAAACCCGCGCCGGCCAGTGCCGCACCAGCGAAGCCACCGATGAGGGTGTGCGAGGAACTGCTAGGAATGCCATACCACCAGGTGATGAGGTTCCAGGTAATGGCGGCTATCAGGCCAGCGAGCACCACACGCAGGGTTATGAACTCTTCGTGTACCGTCTTCGCCACGGTGTTGGCCACGTGATGATCGCTGAAGATGAAGTAGGCCACGAAGTTGAAGGCAGCCGCCCAGATCACCGCCTGCACCGGCGTAAGCACCTTGGTGCTCACGATGGTGGCGATGGAGTTGGCCGCGTCGTGGAAGCCGTTGATGTAGTCGAACACCAACGCCAGTACGATGATGACGATGAGCAGTGTCATCGGATCAAGCGTACTTCAACATGATCGACTCGATCACATTGCCCACATCCTCGCACTTGTCGGTGGCGAGCTCCAAGGTGGAGTAGATGTCGCGCATGCGGATGAGCTGAATGGGATCCTTCTCCGTGGCGAAGAGCCGTTGGATGGCCTTGTCGTACACCTCATCGGCCTGGTTCTCCATGCTGTTGATCCGCACAACGAATTCGTTGTAGTTGGTGCCTGCTTTGTGCATGGTACGCAAGCCTTGTACGGCGAGCTGTACGATGCCGGCACCTTCATTCACCAAGCGCGCAAGTTCGCGGCAGGTCTCGTCTGGTGTCTTGATGCCGAAGAGCTCTAGGTTCTTCGCCGAGGCGAGGATGAAGTCCGCCACATCGTCCAAGCTCGTGGCCAAGTGATGGATGTCCTCCCGGTCTATGGGCGTGATGAAGTTGCGCGCCAGATCGGTGAAAATGGTGTGCGTAAGGTCGTCGTTGGCGTGCTCGGCGATCTCCAACCGCTCCAAGAGCGCCACCCGTTGCGAACCGGGTTCAGTGGCCATGATGGCGATGAGGTCTTCGGACATCTTCAGCACGTTCGCCGCGCTTGCCTCGAAGTGGAAGAAGAACACGCGGTCCCTCGGTTTGAAAATGCTCAGCAGGTTGTCCAGTGCCATGGGTCGATCTTTCGCGGGCCAAATGTACCCGACCGTTCGGAAGGGCAATGTAGGGAGAGCAAGGCTTAACCCAGGGTTAACATTGAACGGATCGGATGATCGCTGATCGGGGGATTGCTGATTGATTGATTGTTTGATCGATTGCTGATTGGACGATTAGCTGATTGGATGATGGGTGGAAAGTGAATGGCGGTCGGATGTTCTTGGGTTGGTCTGGTCTATCATGGAATGGCTGGTCGGTTGTGAGGCTGTTCCAATAACGGCGATCTTTAGCCCATGCTCTACGAATTCAACGGATATCGGCCTGTTGTACATCCATCGGCTTTCGTTCACCCACAGGCGGTGGTCACCGGAAATGTGATCATTGGCAAGGATGTGTACATCGGTCCGGGTGCTGCCCTGCGTGGCGATTGGGGCGAGATCATCATCGGCGATGGCTGCAATGTGCAAGAGAACTGCACCATCCACATGTTCCCTGGCGTAACGGTGCGGTTGGAGGAAAGCGCACACATCGGCCATGGGGCCATCATCCATGGTGCGCATGTGGGCCGCAATTGCATGGTGGGCATGAACGCGGTGCTGATGGATAACGTGGTGCTTGGCGAGGAATGCATCGTTGGTGCCCTCTCCTTCCTCCGTGCCGATTCGGTGTGGGCGCCGCGGAAGGTGATCGTGGGCAACCCGGCCAAGGTGGTGAAGGAGGTTACCGATGAAATGATCGCGTGGAAGACCGAGGGAACGAAACTGTACCAAAGTCTACCGGCGGAACTGCACGCTAGCTTGAAGGAATGCGAGCCGTTGCGCGAAGTGCCGATGGACAGGGTGCCCGTTTCCGTGAAATACAAGACTTGGAGTGAGCGTCGGGGTGAGTGATCTCCCACGGGTTCCATTCACGGCCCTTAAGTCGTGCTCAGCAGGGTAAGACACAACTCACATGCCAGTCCCGATCAACCCTGCTGGTCGTCCTCCAAGTGAAGGGCGTGCAGCATGCGGTGTACCAAGGGTGTTAGGATCACGGCAACTGTTCCCAGCAGCGCGATGCCACTGAACAGGGCATAGAACGCTGCGAAGTACTTGGCTCCATCGTTCGGTAGATCGCCGATGGGCCCCATGCCGCCGAGGATCATGCTCGCATTGAGGAAGGCATCTACGAAGGTGAACCCCGCGAACCACATGTAGCCTAGCACCCCAATGGCCAATGACACGGCCACGAAAAGGACGGCCGCGAGCACGAAGCGGAGTTGCCTCCGGATGAAAGCAGACTTGCTCAACAAAGGTTGGCGCCGATGTTCCATGCGGGGTTGAATGTAGGACGGCGGATCAACATGGGGTGGTTGACCGAGAGCCTATGCTCCGCTACACGCGAGCCACGTGTCGGGGGATCTTCGCGCAACAAGACGAACGCTTTGAAAAGCCTCTGGACCATCGGCCTGCTGGTGCTGTCGAACATCTTCATGACCTTAGCCTGGTACGGCCACCTGCGTTTCAAGGACTTCGAGTGGGGTCGCAGCTTGGGCTTGTTCGCCGTGATCCTGTTGAGCTGGGGCATGGCGTTCTTCGAATACGTGTTGCAGGTTCCAGCGAACCGTATCGGCCACATGAGCAATGGCGGGCCCTTCACCTTGGTGCAGTTGAAAGTGATCCAAGAGGTGATCACGCTGGTGGTCTTCGTGGTCTTCAGCCTGGTGGCTTTCAAGAACGAAGCCTTGCGTTGGAACCATGCGCTGGCGGGCCTTCTCCTGGTGGCGGCGGTGTGGTTGGTCTTCAAGAAGTAAGGCATGCACTTCCCGCTCTTCGGCGAACTCATCATCATCCTTGGCCTGGCCACGGCCATCCTGCTGCTGCTGCGCAGGTTCAAATTGCCCGGCATCCTCGGCTTCATCCTTACGGGCATCATCGCTGGTCCGCATGGCCTGGGCTGGATCGATGAAGTGGAGCAGGTGGAAGCGCTGGCCGAGATCGGGGTGATCCTGTTGCTCTTCGTGATCGGCATGGAGTTCAGCTTGAAGAAGCTCGCCTCCCTGGGCCGCACGGTCTTCATCGGTGGTTCGCTGCAAGTCGGGCTCACCATCGCAGCGGTGACCTGGGTGTTGGGTTGGGGCGGCATGCGCACCGAAAGCGCCATCTTCATCGGCTTCCTGGTGGCACTTTCCAGTACGGCGATCGTACTACGCGTGCTGCAGGAGAAAGGAAAGATGGATGCCTCGCACGGACGCACGTCCACGGCCATCCTCATCTACCAGGACATCATCGTGGTGCCCATGATGCTGGTGACGCCCATGCTCGCTGGCAAGAGTGCGCACATCGGCACCGACCTATTGTGGCTGCTGGGCAAAATGGTGATGCTACTGGTAGCGGTCTTCATCAGCGGCCGTTATGTGGTGCCTCGGTTATTGGCTGCAGTGACCAAACAGAAAGGCAATGAGCTCTTCATCATCACCATCGTGGTGATCTGTTTCAGCGCTGCCTTCGCCACGCAGGCCCTAGGGCTTTCCCTCGCGTTGGGCGCCTTCTTCGCGGGCCTCATCATCAGCGAAACGGACCATGCCTACCACGCCACGGGCATCGTACTCCCCTTCCACGAACTGTTCATGAGCTTCTTCTTCGTGAGCATCGGCATGTTGGTGGACATGCATCAGTTCATGGAAGCGCCCTTCCTCATCATCGGCCTCACCATCGCGTTGATCCTGCTGAAGGTGATCACCACCACGCTGGCGGTGTGGGTGCTGCGTTACCCATTGCAAACGGCCTTGCATACCGGCCTGGCGCTCTTCCAACTGGGCGAATTCGGATTCATCCTGGCCATACCCGGTATGGAAATGGACCTATTGAGCCCGGAACATTACCAGATCTTCTTATCGGTGAGCATCCTGAGCATGGGAGCCACACCGTTCCTCTTGGAGTATGCCGATCGGATCGTGCGGCGCTTGTTCCTCTCCTTCGTGCCGAAGCCCGTGGGGCGCCGCCTAAACAGTCTGGTGCGCGTGAAGCAGGAAGGTGAAC
>JAEYWT010000181.1 GCA_023428865.1 Bacteroidota bacterium
GGACTGATGGGTCCGGATCTTTGCATGCAAGTCCTTTGATGCGTTGACCGGCTCACGCTCTATCGGTAAGACATACGGGGCTTGCCTAGTCAGAATTGTTCAATACTGACAACCCTCACAGCCTCCGCAACAACCCCCGCAGATCCACCTTCTCACCCACGATGCGCTCCACTTCGCCAATGGGTACACGATCCTGCTTCATACTATCGCGTTCGCGGATGGTGACGGCATTGTCGGTAAGTGTCTCGTGGTCCACGGTGATGCAATAGGGCGTCCCGATGGCATCCTGGCGGCGGTAGCGCTTACCGATGCTGTCCTTATCGTCGTACTGGCAGTTGTGGTCAAGCTTCAGACGGTCCATGATCTCACGGGCCTTCTCGGGCAGACCATCCTTCTTGATCAGCGGCAGAACAGCCACCTTCACCGGAGCCAATGCAGCGGGGATGCGGAGCACCACACGTTCTTCCCCGTTATCGAGTTTCTCCTCCTCGTAAGCAGCGCTGAGCATGGCCAAGAACATACGGTCCAGTCCGATGCTCGTTTCCAGCACATAGGGGATGTAGCTCTCGTTGGTCTCGGTATCGAAGAAGCGCAGTTTCTTACCACTGTGCTCTTCGTGCTGTTTCAGGTCGAAGTCGGTGCGGCTGTGGATCCCTTCGAGCTCCTTGAAGCCCATGGGGAAGTTGAACTCGATGTCACAAGCGGCGTCTGCGTAATGCGCCAATTTGATGTGGTCGTGGAAGCGATAGTTCTCTGCCGGGAGGCCCAAGGCACGGTGCCAGGCCATGCGCTTCGCCTTCCAGGTGTCGTACCATTCCTGCTGGGTGCCGGGCTTTATGAAGAACTGCATCTCCATCTGTTCGAACTCGCGCATGCGGAACACGAACTGTCGTGCCACGATCTCGTTGCGGAAGGCCTTCCCCGTTTGTGCGATGCCGAAGGGGATCTTCATGCGTGCGCTCTTCTGCACGTTGAGGAAATTGACGAAGATGCCCTGTGCCGTTTCGGGCCGCAGGTAGATGGTGCTGCTCTCACCGCTCACGCTGCCCAGCTCGGTGGCGAACATCAGGTTGAACTGGCGTACCTCGGTCCAGTTGCCGGTGCCGCTGATAGGGCACTTGATCTCCTCGTCGATGATGAGTTGGCGCACGGCCTCCAGATCGCCGGAGTTAAGCGCTTCCTTCATGCGCCCTTCCACTGCGTCGATCCGTTCCTGGCTGCGCTTCACGTTGGGGTTGGTGGCGCGGAACTGCGCTTCATCGAAGGCCTCGCCGAATTTGGCCTTAGCCTTCTCCACCTCCTTGGCGATCTTCTGTTGGTACTTGCCGATGTGTTCTTCCAGCAGCACGTCCGCCCGGTAGCGTTTCTTGCTGTCCTTGTTGTCGATCAGTGGATCGTTGAAGGCATCCACGTGGCCACTGGCCTTCCAGGTGGTGGGGTGCATGAAGATGGCCGCGTCGATGCCCACGATGTTCTCGTTGAGCTTCGTCATGGCCTCCCACCAATAGCGGCGGATGTTGTTCTTCAGCTCCACGCCGTATGGCCCGTAGTCGTACGTGGCGCTGAGGCCATCGTAGATCTCGCTGCTTTGGAACACGAAGCCATACTCTTTAGCATGGCCGATCAGGGTCTTGAGGCGGTCTTCTTGGTTGCTCATGATGTGGTGCGAACGCTCTGGAATCCTTCAACGTCGCGGCGGCAAAGATGGCGACCGGCGCCGAACCGCCCTAACTTTACCCCATGTCCAAGCCCCCCCCTGTGCTTGCCCGCCGCATCTTCTGGGATGTGGACTTCGACAAGCTGGACTACGACGGTAAGGCAAGCTTCATCATCGAGCGGGTGTTCGATCGTGGCGATGTGGAGGATATTCGGCAATGCCGACGGTACTATGGTGATGAGCGGGTGATCGAAGCCTTGCTGAAGGCGAAGTTCCTGCGAAAGGGCACGCACCATTTCGTCAGTTCGATCTTCGATATGCCACTAGACGCGTTCCGATGCTACACTACGAGACGGTCGAACCCGGAACGCTTGCCTTACTGAAGCGATTAATGGGGTTGAAGGCCCTTGAGCAATTCGCTCTGGTCGGCGGAACAGCGCTTGCTCTTCGCTACGGACATCGGGTGTCCGTTGACCTGGATCTCTTCACGGATGGTGATATGGATGTGGCTGCCATAAGGGCTGCGCTGGCCGAGGAATTCGGCGGAGAGTTCGTCTTTGAGGATGATCAGCAGGCGAAGTGGGCGGTATTCTGCTTCATCCAGGGGGTCAAAGTGGATATCGTGAAGTTTTCGCATGCACGCATTGCAGACCTGGTGGTGGAGGACGGTATTCGAATGTATGATGATGTGGACATTGGTCCGATGAAGATCGAGGCCATGCTGCACCGTGCGCAGAAGAAGGACTTTTGGGACCTTGAGCAGTTGCTTCGGGTGCATGGTCTCCAAGAACTTCTGGACAACCATCGAAGCAAGTATCCCAAGAACACCATCATGATCAGCATTCCTCGTGCCCTCGGTTACTTTGAGGACGCTGAGGAGAGCGAGGACCCAAAGGCACTGAATGGCCTCACATGGCAGGATGTCAAGCGATCCATTTCGCGTATCGTGAACAGCTTTCTGCTCTAGTGCCCTTCCTTTACAGCCCCCATGATCGAACACCGCGGCACACTCATCAGCGAGGATCTCTTCGAGAAACGTTTCGTTTGCGACCTCAATGCGTGCAAGGGTGCATGTTGTGTTGCGGGGGAGAGCGGCGCTCCGCTGGAGAAGGATGAAGAGGCGTTGTTGAAGGAGCTGTGGCCCAAGATCAAGCCGTACATCCCGGAGAAAGGCCAGCAGGCCATCGAAGCACATGGGGTGAGCGAGGTGGACGACGATGGCGATCTGGTGACCACGCTTGTTGAAGGACGCGGCGAATGTGCCTTCACCATCTTCGAGAACGGGATCGCCTTGTGCGGGATCGAAAAGGCGTGGAAGGATGGCGCGGTTCCCTTCCGCAAGCCCATCAGTTGCCACTTATACCCGATCCGTGTGGTGAAGCTGGCCGAACATGATGGTCTCAACTACCACAAGTGGCCCATCTGCAAGCCGGCGTGCGAATGTGGTGCTAAGCTTGATGTGCCGGTGTTCCGTTTCCTGAAGGATGCACTGAGCCGTGCCTATGGCAAGGAGTGGTATGATGAACTCGAAGAGGTGTATGCGGCATGGTCCACTTCGGAGCACAGTCGCAAACCTGCGCGCGGGGCGAAACGCTGATCAGCCCACCGGCTTCTTCTTCGGCTGGGATACGTTAGCCGCTTTGCCATAGGTGGGCACGAGATAGGCCACATCGTCGAACGCTAGTTGGGTGAACCTGCGTTCGGCCTCGTGTAGCATGGCAGCGGCGAAGGGCCTTACGCCGGGGATATGCGTGATGCCTTCGTGTGCCCAGAGCGCCTCGGCTTTATCCGCACCATCGCCGAACACCGCCACTGGGGCATGCGCACTTACCCATGCATGATCGAGCACCAAGGGGGCTGGTACTGAAGTCTCCTTACCGTGTTGATCGAAGCGCTGTGCGAACACCTCCATGCGGCGTGCGTCGATCATGGGCCAAGCATCCGTTGGATCATGCGGATGCTGAGTTCGTACCGCATCGTGCAAGGTGCGTAAGGTGCTGATGCCGATGATGGGGATACCCAACGCATAGCAGAGTCCCTTCGCCGCGCTGAGGCCGATACGTGATCCTGTATACGAGCCTGGGCCGATCCCAATGGCGACCGCGTCCAGTGCTTTCAGGGAGAGCCCAGCTTCCTTCATCACAGCATCGATGAACAGGTTCACCTTTTCGGCATGAACCAGTTGCTCACTCTCCTGGTCGCGGTGCGCAAGCAGTTCGCCGTTGCGGGTCAAGGCCACGGAGCAAAGTTTCGTGGCGGTCTCTATACAAAGGATCAGCGGCACGGTGCGAAGGAAACGATTAGCGAATTAGCAGATGGGCGATAAGCTGATGAAATGCCTTCCACGCCCTTCATCAGCTGTTCACAATGAAACCGGTATGCCTTGTAGGATGTCCAAGTACTTACTGGCCATGAGGTACTGGTACTTCGCGTTGATCAAGTTGGCGGTGGAGGTGTTCAACATGGTCTTCGCGGTGTTGAGCTCGATCACCGTGATCACGCCTTGTTCGTACCGTTCCTGGGCATATTCCAACGCTACGGATCCACTTTCCACCGCTTTCGAAGCGGCTAGGAATTGGCGATGTGCAGAGCGTTGCTGCACCAGCGCATCGAGCACGTTGCGCTGCAGATCATTGCGGAGGCTGGTGACGTTGTTGCGCACTTTCTCATGCTGTACCCGTGCTTGTTGCACGGCATAGCGGTTGCGCATGTTGTTGAAGATGGGAATGTTCAACGTAAAGCTGATGGACTCGTTGAGGTTCTGGTCCAGCTGGTCGTTGAAGGGCGTCAGTTCCGTGTTGTAGGAGATGTTCGGTGCGAATACCACTTCGCCACCTGCCGTGGTCCCTATCGCCACCGGGGCGCCCATGATCGGACCACCAACGGTGCGGATATCCCGGCCGCTGTATCCGGTTCCAAGCGACCCGTTCAAGGAGAGCGATGGAATACGACCGGCCTGCGCGATAGCCACTGACTTTTCGGCGCTGCGTTCCTGTAGTTCCGCTTGGGCATAGGCCGGGTGCGTGCGTAGAACGTTCTCGAGCACCTGTTGTTCCGAAGCCGTGGGTGCAATGACTTCCAGATCACTGATCGCCGGAGCCACGATATCGAACTGCGACATTTCGTTCGCCTCCAACTGCATGGTGCGTGCCAGTACCAGCAATTGTTGATCATGCTGGTTGCGAACATCGGTCACGTTGAACTCTTCCTGCGCCAGTTGGGCCTCTAGGGTGAGTTGCTCCGCGCGTGCCACACGGCCAGCTTCCACCAAGGCGCGTGTACGCTCGATCTGTTCGCGCGTATTGGCTGCTTGGGCTTCGGCTGCAGTGATGCGTTCGCGTAAGCCGAGAACGTTCAAGAAACTCTGTACCACCGAAACGCGCACATCGTTCCGAGCGGCTTCGATGCCCTTCATGGCCGCATCCGCATCGAACTTGCTTTGGGTAATGGTGTTCTGCTTGCTGAAGCCACGGAACAGATCCACCTGGCTGCTGATGAAGAAGTTGTTGGTACGTACCCGATCGGTGGCGAAGGTGTTGGTGAAGCGGTCGATCACCCGGCCGTAGTTGTAGCCGTGTGTGGCCGCACCGTTCAGATCGGGCAAGAGGTCCCAATAGGCACGGCTCCTGTTCTCACCGGCCAGCTGTGCATCCAACGCGGCATTCAGTACCGCAAGGTTGCGCTCATCGGCACGGGCGATGCATTGTTGCAGTGTCCACGCTTGCTGGGCATGGGCCAGGGAGGCGATCAGCAGGACGAGCAGGGTATGGGCGATACGCATGTTATCCCTTGAATGCGAAGGGATCCAAAAGTACCGGTCTGCCGTGCGTGTGACGGTCGGTTATGACGAACGGTGGATGCGAGGGCCGAAAGGTGCGCGCTATGTGCCCAATACCTTCACTTCTACCCGGCGGTTGGCCTCGCTTTGCTCCTTGTTCTTGGGCTCGGGGTAGATCATTTGGCTGTTCCCAAGGCCTTGGTAGGAGATGCGTTCGGGTTCCACATCGTTCACCAACAAGAAGTCGTACACGGTCTTGGCGCGGGCCGTGCTCAGCGCGATGAATTCCTTGGTGTTCTTGAACGTGGGTCCATTCACATGGCCCTGCACCTCGATCTTCACTCCGGGGTTCTCTTGCAGGAAACGAAGCAACAGCAGCAGTGAGGCTTCCGATTGGCGCATCACCTTATCCTCGTTGCCGACGAAACGGATATCGTCCAGCACCACTTTTTCGCCAGCACTGATGGGGGTCAACTTGATGTCCACCGTAACCACAGGATCCGTGGTGCCTTTCACGCGTACGGTGGTGAACATGTATCCCTTGTGCGTGCAACCGATCTTCAGGTTCCGGTACACGGACATGTCCGCCTCGTAGGTGCTCTTGCCTTTCACTTCCACCACCTTGTCGAACTCCATGCCATCGATGGTGAGGGTGGCGCCGATCGGCTTGCCGGTCTTGGCATCGCTGATGTTCACCACCAAGTGTTGCTTCTGCTGTTTCTTCTCTTCTTCCACGGGTTCCGGTGGCGGCGGAGGATCGTAGTGGAAGCGGATCTCGTAACCAGCTTTCGGTGGATTCTGATGGTCGATGACGAGGTAGAAGAGTTGGTTGGCCTCCACTTCCATCGAGCGGCTGTAGCTCGAGCCTACACCGGAACGAACGAAATCATCCGTGGCCTCCTTGCTCAATCCACAACGTGAGGCTAGGGAAGGATCGTTGCGCGAGATGTTTGAACGGATGGGCTCCACCTGCTTGGAGGCGATCTTATCGCAGATGCCGGGGATGGCCCCTTCGAAGATGATGAAGTCGATGTCGTCCGCCGGGTTGTTGGGTGTGATGTCCAGGGTGAGGTTGCACTTCACCGGTACCCGGAATTTGTACCAAGTGGTATGGTGCTCGCGCTCGAACCATTGTTTGTGGTCGGACGAGTTCTCCTTGATCTCGAGTTTGTTCCCGAAACCACGCACCGGATGCTCCGTGCGGTACACGGAGTCGGTTATCATGATGGCGCCCGTACAGTCGCCGTTCTCCTGGGTGAACCTTCCGGGCGCTTGTGCCCAGACGATCGAACCGAGAAGAACCGCTGCAAGGGAGAGCAGTGAACGGACCATATCGGCCCGTGTTTACGCGAAGTCGGTCGAAAGGTTCAATACCCGAGATTGCTGCCTAACCAGCGCTCCATCCACTCGGTGCTTTCGCCCTTTCGTTTGGCAAGGTCTATGATCTGGTCCTTCGCCACCCGACCGATACCAAAGTACTTGCTCTGCGGGTGCGCGAAGAACAGACCACTCACCGCCGCCGCCGGACTCATGGCCATGCCTTCCGTGAGGGTGATGCCCGTGTGTTTCGTGGCATCCAAGAGGCGGAAGAGCTCGGGCTTCTCGGTATGGTCGGGGCAGGCAGGATAGCCCGGCGCCGGACGGATGCCTTGGTATTCCTCCTTGATCAGTTGCTCGTTGGTGAAAGGGGAAGCTTCGTAGCCCCACAATTCCTCGCGCACGATCTCGTGCAGCTTCTCGGCAAAGGCCTCGGCGAGGCGATCGGCTAAGGCCTTGAGCAGGATCGCACTGTAATCGTCCCCCTTGGCCTCGAAGCGTTTCACGCGTTCGTCCACGCCATGGCCTGCGGTAACGGCGAAACCACCGACGTGATCCGGTGTGCCTTTGGGTGCGATGAAATCGGCCAGTGCGATGTAGGGCACGTTCGGCGCCTTCTTGCTCTGTTGGCGCATCGTTTGGAAACGACCGATCACCTTGGTGCGAGCCGGATCCCCGTAGAGCTCGATGTCATCATCGTTCAACGTGTTCGCGGGCCAGATCGCAGCCACACCGTGCGCTTGGATCCATTGCTCCTTGATGATGCGGTCGAGCATTTGTTGCGCGTCGTCGTACAGCTGCTTCGCTTGCGGACCTACGACCTCATCTTCTAGGATGCGCGGGAACTTCCCGGCGAGCTCCCAGCTCATGAAGAAGGGCGTCCAGTCGATGTACGGCACCAACGCACTGAGCGGGTAGTTGCGGTACTGGAACACGCCAGTGCTCTTGGGCGCTACGGGCGGTTCTACGCTGAAGTCGATCGCGAACTTCTTCGCACGGGCCTCTTCCAGCGGTACATACTCCTTCTCGCGCTGGTGGCCTTCGTACTGCGTTCGCACCTTCTCGTACTCCTCCTTCACCTCGCCCTCGAACCGCGCGCGCTCGTTGTCGCTGAGCAGGTTGCTCACCACGGGCACGCTGCGGCTGGCGTCGATCACGTGCACCACGGGCTTGCTGTAGTGCGGTGCGATCTTCACGGCGGTGTGCACGCGGCTGGTGGTGGCGCCGCCGATCAGCAGCGGGGTCTCGAAGCCTTCGCGCTCCATCTCCTTGGCCACGTGCACCATCTCATCGAGTGAAGGCGTGATCAAGCCACTGAGGCCGATGATGTCCACCTGCATCTCGCGGGCGGTCTTCAGGATGGTGGCGCTCTGCACCATTACGCCGAGGTCGATCACCTGCCAGCCGTTGCACGCGAGGATCACACCCACGATGTTCTTGCCGATGTCGTGTATGTCGCCCTTGACCGTGGCGAGCAGCACCTTCTTCGCGCCTTCTGCTCTCGTCCCAAGAGTGAGCTCCTCCCCTCTCCCCGGGAGAGGGGTTGGGGGTGAGGTCTTCTTCTTCTCTTCCAGGAAAGGCTCGAGGTAGGCCACCGCGCGTTTCATCACACGGGCGCTCTTTACCACCTGCGGCAGGAACATCTTGCCACTGCCGAAGAGATCACCCACCACGCTCATGCCGGCCATCAGCGGACTTTCGATCACGATCACGGGGTCCACGTACTTCACACGGGCCTCTTCGGTGTCCTGCTCGATGAAGTCGGTGACGCCATGCACCAGTGCGTGTTTCAAGCGCTCTTCCACAGTGCCTTCGCGCCAAGCGGCTTGCGCAGCAATGACCTCTGCTGAAGGCGCGCCCTTGAACTGCTCGGCGAACGACACCATCCGTTCGGTGGCATCCGGACGACGGGCAAGGAGCACGTCCTCCACGTGTTCAAGCAGGTCCTTCGGGATGTCGTCGTACACGCCGATCTGCCCGGCGTTGACGATGCCCATGTCGAGCCCAGCCTTGATCGCGTGGTAGAGGAACGCCGTATGGATGGCCTCCCGCACGGGCTCGTTGCCGCGGAAGCTGAAGCTCACATTGCTAACGCCACCGCTGGTCAACGCGCCGGGCAGGTGCTGCTTGATCCAGCGCACGCCTTCAATGAAGTCGATGGCGTACCGATCATGCTCGGCCATGCCGGTGGCCACGGTGAGGATGTTCGCATCGATGATGATGTCGTGCGGCGCGAAGCCGGCCTTTTTCGTCAGCAGATCATAGCTCCTTTGCGCAATGGCGATGCGGCGCTCAAAATTGTCGGCCTGGCCCTGCTCGTCGAAGCACATCACCAC
>JAEYWT010000200.1 GCA_023428865.1 Bacteroidota bacterium
GCCATGTGGCTCTTGAACGAGATGGACCGCAAACACCGCAGCCGCTGGACAGGAGGAGGTGGTGGTGGATGGAGTGGGGGTAGAGGAGGAGGTGGCTTCGGTGGTTTTGGTGGCGGTGGTTTTGGCGGTGGCGGTGCCGGTGGTAGCTGGTGATGCGTATGGACCGCAAAAAGTTGAGCGCACGCTCCATTATGCGATACCTGCTCCTCGCGGCATTCGTATTGCTTGTGCTTGGTCTCTTGCTGCCTATGCAACGCACCATGCCCGTGAAGGGTGCCGACCGCAACAGTTTCGCGTACGACAGCTTCTGGTACTTTCCGTGGGGGCGTTCGGGAACCCACAAAGGCATCGACATCTTCGCCACCAAAGGCACGGCCGTGCAAGCCGCAGCCGGTGGTGTGGTGCTCTATGCCGGAACCAAGGAAGTGGGTGGCAACATCGTGTTGGTGCTTGGGCCCAAGTGGCGGCTATTCTACTACGCACACCTGGATACCATCATGGTACACAGCGGTAAGCTCGTTTCCCACCACGAACAGTTGGGTACGGTGGGCAATTCGGGCAACGCTGCCGGCAAACCGCCACACCTGCACTACGCCATCGTCACCTTGGTGCCTTATCCCTGGAGGATGGATGGTGATCACCAAGGGTGGAAGAAAGCCTTCTACCTGGACCCCTCGGAACATGTTTGATCGACCCGTACGATGAGCTTCAGCAAGTGGATAGGTGGTGGTTTAGGATGGGCCTTCGGTGGACCCATCGGCGGTTTGATCGGCTTCGCGGTGGGAGCCATGCTGGACCAGATGCAAGGTCCGCAGGAAGATCCTTCACCACAACAGCGCCGTGTACATGGTACAGGCTACACCACCGACGGCGACCTTACCATGAGCCTGGTGGTGCTGATCGCAGCGCTGATGAAGGCCGATGGCAAGGTGACCCAAAGCGAACTGGATAACGTGCGGCGCTTCTTCCTGCGCCAGTTCGGGCAACAGCAAGCTGCCCAATTGTTGATCGTGCTGCGCGATGTTCTGAAGCGCGACATCCCCCTGCACCAGGTGTGTGAGCAGATCCGCCACAACATGCCACACGCCGTGCGCCTACAATTGTTGCACTACCTCATCGGGCTGGCGCATGCCGATGGTTCTGTTCACCGCGCCGAACTGGAGTTGCTCAAGCGTATGGCGCACGACATGGGCATAAGCGACAAGGACCTCGGTTCGCTCAGTGCCATGTTCCGCACCGCCGATCCTTCGGCAGCCTACCAGATCCTGGAGATCCCCGCCACCGCAACGGATGAAGAGGTGAAGAAAGCCTATCGCCGTATGGCCATGAAGTTCCACCCGGACAAGGTGGCGCAGTTGGGGGAGGATGTACAGAAAGCCGCCGCCGAGAAGTTCAAGAAGGTGCAAGAAGCCTACGAGACCATCCAGAAGCAGCGCGGGATGAAGTAGTTCCCTAGAAACGCACCACCATGCCTGCACTGATCCGCGGGCTGTTCCACTGGATGCGTGTGCGGGTACCATCGACGTTGACCAAGCCACCTTCCAGGACTAGTTCATTGCTGCTCGATGCCGTATGGTCGAAGGCGATGAAGCCACCGATGGTGCTGCTGAACATACCAATGTAGCGTACGCTGCCATTTATCACCCCACTGGTGGTGGTGTAGGGTAGGCGCGATTCCAGCGGGAATAGGGAAGAAGCTGATGGACCGAAGCCGCCCTCCAACTCCACCGCAGTGCGTTCCCAGATCAGGGGGCGGAAGGCGATACCCAACATGTAGGTGGTCATATGCAAGCGATCAAGGCCCTTGTTGTGCCAAGTGGAACCCACACGATCGTAGTGGATCCCCAGCGACCAACGTTTTCCAATGGCGTAACCAAAGGCGGCACGTAACACGCCCGAGCCCAAGCCTTCCACGGCGATGTCGCTGCGGTCGCTGTACAGGTTGATCACGCCCACACCGCCACCCACGCTCATGAGCAGCTGCTTCTTGCGCACAGCCTGTGCCTGTACACCGCAGGTGGCAGCCACGCAGAATAGGGAGAGCGCTATGCGGACGAAGAGCACGCCCAAAGATGCACCATCCGAGCCCATGCGGACAGGTACCTTTGCACAGATGGGGTGGCTGTGGCTTTTGATGGGGATCGTGGTGGTGGCGTATGCCTGCACCTGCATGTTCTATGCCGTTTTCCAGGAGCGCTTCATCTTCATCCGCTTCCGCACGAACAAACAGTATGTATACAAGTTCGCGATACCCTTCGAGGAGCGCTACCTGGAGACCGATGATGATGCGCGCCTGCACGCGCTCTATTTCAAAGCGGAGAACCCCAAGGGAGTGATCCTATATTTCCATGGGAACACGGGCAGCTTGCGGCGTTGGGGCAAATTCGCACCGCGCTTCGTGCGCCTGGGTTACGATGTGCTCATGCCCGATCCACGCGGCTACGGTAAAAGCCGCGGTCGCCTGAGCGAAGCCGCCTTGATC
Source organism: Bacteroidota bacterium (assembly GCA_023428865.1). Classification (GTDB taxonomy): domain Bacteria; phylum Bacteroidota; class Bacteroidia; order Flavobacteriales_F; family PHOS-HE28; genus PHOS-HE28. The sequence continues at coordinate 2,483 of JAEYWT010000200.1, forward strand.
GCCGATGCCCACGCGTGGTACGAGCACCTGCTCAAGGAAACGGAAGCCTCGCGGATCGTGGTGTTCGGCCGCTCGCTGGGTAGTGGATTGGCCACCCCCGTGGCCATGCAGCACAAACCGCGCATGCTCATTCTGGAGACGCCCTTCGCCAACTTGTACGATGTGGCCACCAACTACCTGCCCATTCTACCGTACCGCCTGTTGTTGCGCTATCCTTTCCGGAACGATAAGGCCATGCGGCGAATGGCCTGTCCGGTGTACATCCTCCACGGCCGCTTCGATGCCATGGTGCCCTATGCCAGCGCCTTGAAGCTATACGCCGCCGTGCCTTCCGAGGTGCATCGCGAAATGGTCACCTTCCCCAAGGGCCACCATAGTGACTTGCCTCGATTCCCCCGCTATCAGAAGTTCCTGTTGCGTGTGTTGGGTTGATCCTGAGGTCCAACAGGCTTCCGGTCCTACCTTCGCACCCCTTAACAAGAACCCATGATCGTTCGTTCCCTCGCAGCGGTGGTCTCTGTGACCTTGCTCGCTTCCTGCTCCCAAGGCCAGAAAGGCCGTAATACCGAAATGAAGACCGAGATGGATTCGGTCAGCTACGCCATTGGTGCCGATATCGGCGGCAACCTCAAGCGTGGTAAGATCGATTCCATCAATGCGGAATTGCTGCATGCTGGCCTGGTGGATGGCCTCGATAGCAACCTGCGAATGGACAACGAAACGCTGCAAGGTGTTATGCAGGCCTTCATGATGAAGATGCAGATGAAGATGCAGGCGGAAGAGGCGGCGAAGGGCGAGACCAACCGCGCAGCCGGTGAACAATTCCTAGCGGAGAATGCGAAACGCACCGGTGTTGTGACCACCCCAAGCGGCCTGCAATACGAAGTGGTAACGATGGGTACAGGCCCCAAACCTCTCCCGACCGATCAAGTCAAGGTCCACTACCATGGCACCTTCTTGGATGGCGAAGTGTTCGATAGCTCGGTGGACCGCGGCGAGCCTGCGGTGTTCGGTGTTACCCAAGTGATACCCGGATGGGTGGAGGCGCTCCAGATGATGCCTGCCGGTAGCAAGTGGAAGCTCTACATCCCCAGCGACTTAGCCTATGGCCCAGGAGGCAATGGCCGAATTCCAGGCAACAGTGCGCTGCAATTCGATATCGAATTGCTGGAGGTGATGAAGAAGTGATCCTCTCCTAGGCTTCGAAGGGTGCGTTGGTCAAGACCAGCGCACCCTTTTTCGTTCAGGGTGCATCCGGTAACGGCATCCAATGGGATACCTCGGCGAAGAACTTGTTGCTGGTGCCTTCGCCCAGCCAGAAATGCGGCACACCTGTGTAGCCGGTCTTGCTCACGTTCTTCAGGAAATGATCCTTTTGGAAACGAAGGATCACCACCTGCCGGCTTTCGGTATCGCCCGATTTTCCGGGTAGGTAAACCTCGTTCTTCGGTAGATAGCACAAGCAGCGCTGCCCATCGGCCGGTAAGGTGTCGGAGACCGCGATCCACGTGCCCATCGCCGCCAAGATAGCCGCTCTACAGCATCGGAACACTTTCGCTGTCGGCCTGCTCTACGATGTAGGTCATCGCACGCTCCACCTGCTTCTTGATCAACGGGTCGCTTACGTCGAACATCTTGTCGGCTTCCTTCTTCAACATGAACTTGATCAGATCGATGTTGACCGGAAGGTTCGTAGCCGTGATATTCCCATGTTTGCTGTGATTCCACTGCCACAACAACCGGATCGCCAGTAGCAGCGAAGAACGGTCGTGTACCCGACCACCCTGTATCACCCAGCCTTTGCCTTGCTCACGTAGCATCAATGTGCGCAATGCGGTGCGTAGGATGCTCTTGAGGCTTTCCACCGAAATGGGGCCTTCGGGGCGCTGTACCAGGTCTGCCGGCGTAATGGTGTCGTTGCGTTGGTAGCCCATCTGGTGTGCCCGCGGCATGCTCTTGTTGAACTCCACCATGCTCGCGTTCACCATATCCTCGTGTACCACCAAGGTGCCGTCATGGCCATCCACGGCTTCACGCTCCTTGTCGGCGAGCATTTCCAGGTATTCCGCTTTCACCTTGTTGTGGTCCAAGGATGGGAGCACGAACGATGGCGCACCCATGGCATGACAACCGCGTTTGTGGCAGATACCGATGGTGCGTAGGCTAAGCGCTCGTAAGAACGGAGCGTTCAAACCAATGGTCTCCCGGTCGGGCAGTACGGGTGTATCCGTTCCGTGGAACAGTGCGATGTGGTCTGCAGCATAGGCCTGCGGGTCCAACGAAAGGCCTGCACTGTGGTGTTGTAGCTCGAAGAGGATCTCTTCCGCCTCCAATGCTCCTGGGATGGTGTCTATCATCACCGTACAGCGGAAGGTGCCGCGCTCCATATCGAGGTGCTCTTCCATCTTCTCTAGTAAGCGTGCCCACAGCCTTGCCTCTAAATGGCCTTGTACATCGCGCAGGTAGAGGTGTACTCCGCCTTGCCTATGGACCAGGTCCGCGCCATGCCCAATAGTGACCATGGCCAGGTCGAAGAGCGCTCCAGGTGCGGG
>JAEYWT010000212.1 GCA_023428865.1 Bacteroidota bacterium
GGCTTGTACACAGCGTACTAGCACCACATCCATCAGCATGCCGGTGCAAATTCCCTTAACGCTCACCGTGGCACCGGAGCGCCAGTCGATGGGCAGGTCCTTGTTGTCGAATTCGCACACCACGGCAGCCAGGTCATCGCCAGATTCCAGGATCACGTTGGTCTTGTCGGTACCGACCGGCTCCATGTTGCGGATGGTTCCTGTCACCTGCACCACTTGTTCCACATCGCCCACATAGCGCTTCAGTGCGGCGGCTTCATCCGTCTGGAAATCGTCCAAGAGCTGCGGTGCGCTCACAGACTCCTTCACCGGCAAGGACGCGGCCCCTGCCATACCCCGGTTGAATTCTCTGTAGGCATAGGCCGCGCCCGCGATCAGCAGGACGACAGCAGCAATTGCGAGGGATTTCGAGCGCATCATGGCGTGATCAGTTCGGTGCCCCGGCATTCACCCAGGCTTGTAGTTTTTGTATGTCGCAGGGAGCAAGAGAGCCGCCTTGTGGCATGGCACGGGTCTGGAAGACCAATTGTGCGAAGGAGCCGTTGTCCACGATCGCTTTCACTTGTGCATATTGACGAAGATCTCCGGTGCCTTGGCCGCCGGGATAGTGACAATTCGCGCAGCGCGACTGGATGATGGGGTCGATGGTGGACGCCCAATAGCCTGGCGCAGTTGCATCGCCGGGGTCGCATGTTCCGGGGTAGAGCAGTTCCTCCTTGTCGTAATAGCAACCACCCAGTGCGAGAAGACCAACGATGGTAAGTAGGACGTATTTGCTCCGCATGGCTTAGTTGTTCGGTGCTCCGGCCTCGATCCAGATGAGGAACTGTTGTATACGGCAATCGGAGAGTTGCGTGCCGCTGGGTGGCATGGCCGGGGCACCAGCAGCATGTTGGATACTGGCGGCAAGGCGTCCATCGTTGGCCACGGCATTGAGCACGGACCAGGAGCTGAAGTCGAGTCCGCCTTGCGGTGTGGCACCGCTGTGGCAACCTTGGCAACGCGCTTGGATGATGGGCCGGATGGTACCGTTGTAGGTCACGTTAAGTGTGTCGCAGGCGGAAGGCTCACAGCTGTTGTTCTGCGCACCTTGCTGTAGCCACAAGCCGATGAGATCGATCTGTTGTTGGGTCAACGGCGCTTGAGGTGGTCGCGGCATGATATCGTCGGGATCGTTCTCGTTGATCGCTTCCCAAAGATCGCCATCCTGAACGATGCCGCTGTTCATGAGCGACTGGTAGGATGTAAGGTCGATCCAGTCGTTGTCGTCCGTAGCCGAGGAGTGGCAACCATTACCCATGGTACAGTTGGAGATGAGCAAGGGTTGTATCTGCTGCTGGAACCAAACGGTCGTAGGTGAGCAGGTCACCACTTCATCGGGTGGTTCAGTCCCTCCTCCACCTCCATTACCGCCACCAAGCGGTTCGTCGATCGGAGCAAGCGGACCTTCATGCTGGCAAGCAGAAAGCACTAGCACAACGGCCGCTAGCGAACTCAACCTTCCAATGACCTTTTCCATTCTGTTCATGGTGCGTTGTTCTGGTTCTCTTCTGCCTGGTGATAGGCTCCGTATGCCTTCAGGGACCAAAATTACCGGGGCGGACAAGGGCTTCACCAGGCGATCGGACGAGGCGGGAAAACCGGCCGACCAAGCGGTATCAGGAGCGACGATCCGGAACATGGCCCCGGCCCCGCAGCTCCATAACGGCAGTGGCGAGCACCACGGCGTTCAGTTGGTTGTGGTAAAGCGGGTCTCGATTGAGGCGGAGAATGCAGCCCAGCAGCGCTTGGTCTTCAGTTGAAAGCAAGCGGGCAAGATCCTCGGGGCGTAGCGGTGCCAGCAGATCGCTGACCTTATCTGAATGCAGAGCCATGGCACCAAATTGAGGGTGTAAACAACCCTTGGAAGAGCAGAAGTGGATGGAACGGGATGGGCGTGCGATAGAGCCGGAATTCCGATCACTCGCCCGCCAACCAGCGCTTGAATTCCGCCGAGCGTTCGCTGCTTACGATGGCATCTTCGCCATAGGGTGGGTCAAGGATCACCTTCACGCGGCTCTTGCTGTAGGCGAGTAGTTCCTTGATGCTCCGAAGCTCGACGATCAACTGGCGGTTGAGCCGGATGAAACGCGCCGGGTCCAGCTGTTTTTCCAGCCGATCCAGACTTTCTTCCAGCGGTAGGTCACGGCCTTCCCGGGTGCGCAGGAAAGTGTTCTTCTGCAACGAATGGATGTAGGCGATCTGTGCGGGTTCCACCAGCTTGAAATGATCACCATAACGGATCAGGAACCGTTTCACCGGAACGTTCGGTACCGTGGTGGACCGGTCTGCCAACGCACCATGATCGCGTAGCACGGTGTTCTTTTGAGCGCGCAGCAAGGCTTCGGCCAATTCGGCTTTCTTCAGTGGCTTCAGGAGGTAGTCGATCGCATTCACGCGGAACGCTTGCAGCGCGTACTCATCATAGGCCGTAGCGAAGACCACGGGAAAAGCCACTTCAACCGCCTTGAAGATGGCGAAGCTCTCCCCATCGGCCAATTGCACATCGAAGAAGGCGAGATCTGGTGCGGGATTGGCTTTGATCCACTCCACAGCATCGCGCACGGTGGGCAGGTCGGCGACCACGTTCACGGTGGGATCGATCTCCACCAGCATCTTACGCATGCGGGCCACAGCGGCGGCCTCGTCCTCAACGATCAGGATCCTCATGGCGTATGAGTAAAGGAATATGTGCCTCGAACCATAGCTGATCGTGTTCAACGTGTACGGCTTTGGTGGTGAAAGCGGCGTAACGTTTAGTGATGCTATCGAGCCCGAAGCTGGTTGAGCGTGCAGCCGAGGCGCGAGGGCGCACGGGGTTGCGAACCACAAGGTATCCGCCATTGCGAAGCACTTCGATCCGCAAGGGTTCGTTCACCGTGGCCACATTGTGTTTGAGTGCGTTCTCCACCAGCAACTGAAGGGTCAAGGGTACGATGCGGAAGGCGGATGGATCACCAGTGAAGTTGATGAACAGGTCTATCGCGTTGCCGAAACGGCGTTTTTCCAATCCGAAGTAGCTCTGGAGCAAGTCGAATTCTTCTTGCAGTGTGATCAGATCCTTGTCGCGCACCACGAGCATGCTACGGAAAAAGGTGCTCAGTGCATCCACGTGCTCCACGGCTTTCTCTTGATCGGTCTCGATCAGCGCCACGAGGGTATTGAAGCTGTTGAAGAGGAAATGCGGATCCACCTGGCTGCGTAGCGCTTCCAGTTGGAAGCGCACCTTTTCTTGTTCCATCCGATCACGGTCGCGCAGGCGCCGTTCTCGTGCCCGTAGGATGAACACGACGAGCACAGCTGCCGCCAGTATCAACAACCCGATCAACCACGGTCTGCGCCACCACGGAGCCGCCACCACCACGGTGATGGTGCGCCAAGCAGCGTTCTCCGCGTCCAACCCGACGAATGCACGTAACTGGATATGGTGGGTGCCTGGTGAGAGACCAGCGAAGGCGAGTTCCCGATCACGCGTTCGGAGCACTTCTCCACCCTCTCCGATCCGATATTCGAAATGCACCGCACCAGGATCGGCATAGTAGCTTGCTGCGAAACGCACAGTGATCGTGTTGCGGTCGAACGTGGTGTTGATCCGCTCGCGTACCGGAACTCTCTCCCCATTCACGATCACATCGGTGATCACTACGGGAATGGTGGTCCTGAAATGTGTAGCATCGAGTTCTAGACGCATCAAGCCTTTATCCGAGGCGAACCAAACCGCCCCATCGGAACCGATGGCCACAGCATTCAGTTCTGCTTTGATCGAAGCGGTCCCGAGACGCTCGGTGAGGTCCGTCCAGGTATTCTTCGCACCATCGTATGCCCAGGTGCCAGCGCTTCCGAACACCACTTGGCGGCCGCCGGAGACAGCCAGCGCGAAGACATCCCCATCGAACACGGGCACACCGGTAGCAGTGCATACCAAGGGTTCTCCACGTACGCGGCAGAGTCCAGCGGGTCCCAAAGCCCATACCGCTCCGTCATCCGCACGAGCCAGCGAATAGAACGTGCGCACATTAGTGCGCACGGAAGTGGAAAGCCCTTGCTGATAGCTGATCACACCTTGGCCATCGGTGGCCACCAAGGCATCATCCTTTCCCATGGGAAGCACATCGAAGGTGAATCCGCTGCTGCCAGGGATGTTCTGGAAGCGCCCACCAGCCCAGAGGCATGCACCATCCAAGGTGGCGAACCATACCGAATCACCGGCTGCACGAACAGCAAGCACGTTCTCGTTCCGAAGACCATCGGCTACCGAGTAATGCCGAACACCACCCGAAGCATCGATCGCGTAGACCCCATTTCCGAACGTTGCTGCCCACACGGTGCCCTTGCGCGATGCAGCGAGCGAAACGATGGGTTTGCGTTGATCCACGACCAGCGGCACACGCACCAAGTGATCACCTTCCGGGAAGGAGTTCGGATGGTGGAAGAGGCCCTCACGAGTGGCCATCCACACCCGATCCTGCGCATCCACGCACAAGGCCGAGATGGCTTTCAGATCCTGGCCTTCGTGTTCGGGTATCAGCAGTATCGCGGGGTCGGCGCGGTGTATCCGATCGGTACCATCGCACCACCATAGGGCACCTTCGGCATCGCGCGCCATACCGGTGATGGCACCCGTGTGTGTACGTTCTTCCGATCTGCCCTTACCCGCTCCTGTATCGTGGATCACGATGCCATCGTCCCTCGTACCCACCCAAACCTGCTCTTGGTCCACAACGATGTCGGATACGGCTCCATGTTTCCACTCGTTACCGAGCGTGGTTACCGCACGGGACCCCGGTCTCCACGTGAACACACCGTTGCCATCGGTGCCAGCGACCACGGTACCATCGTCCATCACTTCCACAGCCATGAGCAGATTGTCCGGTGCGCCATGGGCTTCATCGAAGACCTCCGAAACGCCATCTGCGGTCAACACGGCCAAGCCTTGGTCCGTTGCGGCAACGATGCGCTCCTCATCAAGCACAGCGATGTCGTTCACGATATCGTCAGACGTGCCTTGTTGGATCGCGATCCGCTTCATCCCATGCTGGCCAAGGAACCACACACCGGCACCATAGGTAGCCAGGCACACCGTACCGTTCTGCAATACCGCGATCGTACGAATGGGCGCATACTTGAGCAGCGTGTCATTGATCAGGGTATCGCAGGAAGCGCCAGCGCAACGCATCAAAATGCCATTGGTGAACGCCACGTAAACCGCATCACCATGAGCATTCATTGCCGTTACCTGTGCGGTTTCGGAACGGAACATGACCGTGACCCGTTCGCCATCGGTACGGAAGACGCCAAGATCCGAACCGGTCCAGATCAGCCCCTGTGCATCGAAGGCGAGTTGGGTGATCCGTGGTTTGCGCTGCCCCGAATGGATCTCCAGCGACCTATGGAAGGGGAATTGCGCGAAGGTCGAACAAGCAGCAGCCACGGCCAGTACGGCGAGGAGGCGCAGCTTCATCGGGATGGCGTTGATGCTCTGAAGAGCGCATCCACCTTCACTTGCACCACAGCGGCCACTTTCTGTTGCACCACCCGGGGAATGCGGATATCGTGTTCATCCACCGCCACATCGAAGGTGCTGATCACGCGGAGCCCTTCAGCGGTGACCACCAGATCACACGGGATGATCCGCTCCCTTTCCACGCCATGGATCTTCAACTTCCCCTTGGCGCGGACCGCATGTTTACCGGGCACGGACAGATCGATCGATTCTACGATGCGCCCACTGAAGCTGGCATTGGGGTGTACGCGTGAGACCAGGTAATTCTCGTTGAAATGTTCGCGCTGCAAGGGTGCGTTGAACCCTTGGAACTCCACCACAGGGATCTGCACGGCGAAGTTCCGGGAGTCCAGATCGATCACTCCGGTGGAACGCGAATTGGTCGCCGTAATGCGCTCTAGTGGTGCTTCGCTGACGAAAGAGACCTGGGAACGGTCCAACTTCCACCGCACGGGTTCTTGAGCATTCAGCAAGGTGCCAACGCAGAGAGCAAGGTGGAAAATGATCGCGCGCATGCGCCTACAGTGCCAAAGGTGTGCCGAAAGTAGCACCCTTACCGAAGCACGACAAAGCGGGCCGTTCGTCGGGTGGCGCCGTCGGTTGACTCCAGGTTGTAGCAGCCATCGGGCAAGGTCCGTACATCGATCGTGCCCAACCCTTGGTCGGCAATGCGTAAAACAACCCTCCCTTGGATGTCGCGCACCAGCAACTGCTCGGAATGTTCTGGCGTGTGCATGTACAACCGATCTGCTGTGGGTACCGGGTATACCTCCAGCGTATTGCGTGGATCAACCGCACCCACTTCCGTGGAAAGACAGGTACGTTCACCGGTTATGCGTGTGCTGAAGAGCAAGCTATCGCTGAACGCCGACCAGGCTGCTTGATCATCGCGGAGGAAGTGATCCAGCCAAAGACCTGCGATATCATTCACGATATCATGTTGCTCTGCGCGGGAAATACTGAATTGTGCTCCCAGCGTAGACTCCCCGAAGGTGCAGGTGAGGCTATTGGCCGCGAAATAGCAATGCCCACCGCCATTCACAGAGACATACGATTTGCAGGGAACAGGCAAGGCCTCGTACATCGGAAGCTGGTTCGTGCCCGGTGGCGTTACCCGATCCTCTTGTGCAGCGAACACAAGGGTGGGCACTTCCACCGAAGCGGCTGCGGAAATGGCCGAAGGGTTGGTTTCCGCGGCGGCGAAGTTCACTACGGTCTGTACGGAAGCATTCCCCGAAGCAGCCAGGAAGCTGGCACCACCGCCCATGCTATGGCCCAACAAAGCCGTGGCCGGAGCCACATGACCGAAGAATGGTGAAGTGGGGTCGGTATGTGCTGCTTGCATGGCTTCGACGAGAAAACGCAGATCCGATCCAAAGGTGGCATGGCTGGGAGAGAACCCACCCTCGGTGGTAGGAAGCACGAGGATGTAGCCCCGGGGTACGAAACCATCGCGCAGGTTCGTGTAGGCATCCACCGACATCACGAAGCCGTGGCCATGTACCAACACCGGGAAAGTACCAGAAGCGAATGCTCCTGCTGTACCGCCATTCACGCTGGGATAGTGAACCGTACACGGCACCGTTCTGTTCCGTTCCACATCCACGAATTCCACCGAGCGTGTACCGACCGCGAAGGGTTGTGCGCTCAGGGTCTGGGTTGCGAGCAAAAGGGCGACTGAGATGATGCGCATGTTGTTGAGGTGAACACGGAACATGACCGAATAGTTCCGACCGAGCGTGGAAGGTACGCACCGCTCACCACACCGATCGCGGCGGTTACTCCCCACCATTAGAAAAGACCATGCGGACCAGTGCCGTCTGGAACCACCGTAACTGCTGCGATCCTTGAATTCTGGATGCACGTGGCACCGGATCGGTACCTGTGTTCGTGAACCTCTAAAGAACAACCGTCATGAAAGCCCTCCTCTTCACCGCAGCGCTCGCCTTCTTCGCCAGCGCCACCGTTACTGCCCAAGACACCAAGTCGACCACGACGCAACCTGCTCAGAAAAGCAAGGTGAGTTGCATCATGGCCGATGAGACCGCGCTCGCTTCCCTGAGCTTGAGCGAAGACCAACTCACCAAGGTGCGCGATATCCAAGCCAATTGCCGAAAGGAACATGGCACCACGAAAGCAACGGATGTAGACCCCAAGTCAGTGGCCAAGTACGAAGACCAACTCAAAGCCGTACTTACCCCGGACCAGTTCGCCAAGTGGGCGCAGTGGTGCGATGCGAACAAGGCGATGAAGTAGAACGGATGGTGCGTGAACGGAGCTAGGTGGTGGCTCCTCACGAAGGAAGGCGGCGTCTCCGGAATAGCTGGAGTCGCCGCCTTCCGACTATTCGTGGGACTTGTATCACAGTGAATATTCCGTCAAAACACACGCTCCCATTGGGGAAGGCTTCAACGCAAGCCCTGGATCGCGGCGCGCTCAGGGCTTTTTTATGTCCGGCCCGCGCTCAAGCTGCGCTTGGCTTGGTCCGCAAAGGATCCGGAAAGTGGGATTGCGCGTGGCGCGCTATCCTTTAGGGGGAGGCTTCAATGCAAGCCCTGGATCGCTTCGCGCTCAGGGCTTTTTTATGTGCGGCCCGCGCTCAAGCTGCGCTTGGCTTGGTCCGCACACAAAAAAGCCCGGCCACATCGTGGCACGGGCTTGCTTTGGCGGAGAGGGAGGGATTCGAACCCCCGGTACCCTTGCGGGCACATCTGTTTTCGAGACAGACCCGATCGACCTCTCTGGCACCTCTCCTGAAGCTTCTGCCACCAGAGCATGGCAGAAGGGCGGCAAAGATAGACGGACCAACGGACCTGGGAAGTACCGATCTTGTGGATCAAAATCCGGCCATGCCCACCGAAGCAGCAGTCCTCGCCCATACCATGCGCAAAACGCGTGAATACACCCGGTTCTACCTCAACAAGCTACAGGGCCAGGACCTCCACCGCCGCTTCGTTTGTGAAGGCAAGGAGTTGAACTCAGCGTACTGGCTCATTGCACATATAGCAGTGACGCAGAACGGCTTGTTGCTCATGGCCACTGGTGGGCCATTCGAGAAGTTCAGTTGGGCCAAGCATTTCGGCCGTGGTGGAGCGGGGCTGCCGCTAGAACAGTGCCCCCCCTTGGAAGAGGTGATGGCCACCTTCGACCGGATCCATGATACCGCCACGACGCATGTAGCAGCGTTGCCAGATGCGGCGTTGGATGGTCCGAACGTGACGGGCATCGCCATGATCGGCACCTCGGTACGCGATGTGGTCATCCACGCGATCCGACACGAAGGACTACACACGGGACACTTGAGCTGGTTGTGCAAGCTCTACGGGATCGGCACGATGTAAAGGAGCCTCGTTGAGGCTGTGGGAGTACATTTGCGGCCCTTACCAGAGCGCATGGCCATACGTGTTCCCATAGATCGGTTACGGCAACCTTTCGATGCGTTGCTGGGTGCCCAGACCACCGGTGGCATTCTCCTGTTCCTCGCTGCCGTAGCGGCCATGATCTGGGCCAATTCGCCCTGGGCGGAAGGCTACCACCATTTCTGGGAACAGCATGTGATCCTGGGCAGCCCAGAATGGAATCTGGACCTCAGCCTTCACCATTGGATCAACGATGGTTTGATGGCCATGTTCTTCTTCGTGGTCGGCTTGGAGTTGAAACGCGAAATGGTGGCGGGCGAGCTCTCCCGACCGCGCGATGCCATGCTTCCCATCGCCGCAGCCTTGGGCGGCATGGTGGTTCCGGCCTTGTTATACCTCTGGCAGAATCCGACCGGACCTGCGCACGCTGGTTGGGGCATTCCCATGGCCACGGATATCGCCTTCGCGTTGGGCTTGATGGCACTACTAGGCAAGCGTGTGCCGATCTCATTGAAGATCTTCTTGACCACCTTGGCCGTGGCCGACGACCTGGGTGCTGTTGTGGTGATCGCCTTGTTCTACACTTCGGAGATCTCCATGCTCAACCTCGGCATCGGTGCAGGGATCCTCGGTATCATGCTCGCTGGAAATCGGCTTGGCGTTCGCAGTCCCTGGTTCTACGCCATCTTCGGCATTGGCGGCGTATGGACGGCCTTCCTCATGAGCGGTGTACACGCCACGATCGCCGGGGTACTGGCCGCCTTCGCCATACCTGCCACACCCAAAGTGGACGAAATGGTCTTCGTGCGTCGCATGCGCCTGTACTTGCACAGTTACGCCAAACAGGATACGCCGGAGAATGGGATCCGCACATCGGACCAGATCCACGAGCTGGCGCGCATGAACCGCATGACCGAATACGCGAGCACGCCGTTGCAGAACCTAGAGCATGCCTTGCATCCGCTGGTCACCTTCATCGTACTCCCCCTGTTCGCGCTGGCGAATGCGGGTGTTGCGCTGCCCGATGATCTGCTTGGTGCCTTGGCGACCCCTGTGGCACTGGGCGTCGGCCTTGGCTTGGTGCTGGGCAAGCCGATCGGTGTCCTGTTGATGTCGTACATCATGGTGCGCTTCGCTGGAGCCAAATTGGGCAACGGTGTCACGTGGCACCACATGGCTGGTGCAGGTCTGCTGGCAGGTATCGGGTTCACCATGTCGCTCTTCGTGAATGAACTGGCTTTCTCCAATGTGGTGCTACAACAAGAGGCCAAGCTGGGTGTGCTTTGCGCATCGTTGCTAGCGGGTGTGGTAGGCTATGTGTGGCTGGTGCGCACACCGAAGAAGAAGACTACGGCGGAGGATTGATCACCGGGCATGAGCAGCACCGAACGCACCCAGAAGAGCGCCGTGGTGCTGCAGGCATGGGTGCTCGTGGTGGGTGTCGTGCTCATGGGCATCAAGTTGCTGGCCTGGCGCATCACCGGCAGTAACACCATCCTTGGCGATGCCTTGGAAAGCGTGGTGAACATCGTTGCTGGCGGCTTCGCCCTGTACAGTCTCATTCTTACCGCGAAGCCACGTGATCGCGAGCATCCTTACGGGCACGGCAAAGTGGAGTTCATCTCGGCGGGCTTCGAAGGTGGTATGGTGATCATGGCCGGTGGGCTCATCATCTGGCGCTCCATCGTAGCACTCACCACCGCACAGGCCCCGCAGCAATTGGAACTGGGTATCGCATTAACGGCGTTGACCGGTGCGGCGAACCTAGCCATGGGCCTGATCCTCCGGAAACGTGGTCGCGCGCAACGTTCCATCACTATGGAAGCGAGCGGCACCCACCTGCTCAGCGATGCGTGGAGCACAGCCGCCATGGTGCTCGGCCTGGCCGTCATCGCCATCACCCACATCCTCTGGCTCGATCAGGTCTTCGCCATCCTCTTCGCATTCTTCATCATCTACAGTGGTGCTAGAGTAGTGCGGCGCGCCGTGGCCGGTATCATGGATGAGGCCGACCTGGACCTGGCCGCCCGGGTGATCGCCATTCTGGAAGAACACCGCAAGCCGCAATGGGTGGATGTACACAACTTCCGCATGATCCAATACGGACCCGTACTCCACATCGATTGCCATGTGACGCTGCCATGGTACTACAGCCTGGAGCAGGCGCACGACGAGATCGCCACCATGGAGCGGCTGGTGAATGAGCAATGTGCGCATGAAGTGGAGCTCTTCATCCACATGGATCCTTGCATCCCGACCAGTTGCGCCATCTGTTCGCTGGCCGATTGCCCGGAACGCAAGGCGCCAAATGAGCGAAGGATCACGTGGGAATTGAACACCGTGCTGGACAATGCCAAGCACGGCTCGAAGACCACGCGGTGATCTTGAAC
>JAEYWT010000223.1 GCA_023428865.1 Bacteroidota bacterium
GAAGTACACACCGGGGATATGACCAGACAGATCCAGGTCTATCGTGTTGGTCGATACGTTGATGTATTGGTCGACAAGGCTGCCCCGTGCATCGAGAACGCGTAGGTTGGTCATTGGCCCGGTTTGAACGGTGATGCGTAGGGTGCCGCTGCTTGGATTGGGCCAAAGTTGAATGTCCCGCAATTCCGTCGGGGCCATACTGATCACCGGGCTGTACGAGAATGTTCCATCCTGGTCTACTTGCTTCAAGCGGTAGTAGGTGGTTCCGATGCGTGGTTCCGGGTCGAAAGCTTCATACGCGATCAAGGAACTGCTTACGCCTGCTGCTGGAACGGTGGTCACATGGCTCCAGTTCAATAGATCAGGTGATCGTTCAACTTGGAAGAAGTCACTGTTCTGTTCCGAGGCTGTGTTCCACCGAAGACGCACACCTGTTGGCTGCGACTCGCCAGTGAACTCGAGCAACGTAACAGGCAATGGTGTTCGTGCCGCATTGGTAGTGCCAATGGTGAAGCGCCGTCCGTTCGCAATAGCACTTACGTTGCTAAAGCGGAACAGGCCACCGCCAAGGTCCGTTGCTCCGGATATCGGTGTGTCGTTGGCCATGGTGCCGTCTTCATTCAGATCAACCACCAAACGAAGATCTGCGGCGGTCACCGGGCCAAGACCGTTCAGGTCGAAGGTGATGTCCACATTGCCGACATCTGCTGAAGTACCGCTTGTGTTGACCTCGCTCACGCGCCAAAGACGAGCTAGGCGCCCCTGCAAGCTGGTGTGGATATCGTGTACGCCCCATGCCCCCATGATCCCGTTATCGTGCCCCCAGAAGAGGTAGGTGTTGTCCGCAATGCTTCCGCTTGTTCGAGCCATGGTAACGATCCCTACCCCGCGTGAGCCATCCACCACGCTCGTACCACTGCGGCCAATACCGGTCACCTCATGGTCGAAATCCCCATTGCCCGGGTTGTCCATGGTATAGAGGTCGTTCGTAGCCATGGTGGTGCCATATTTCGCAGCCAGGTAGTTGTTAACGATGGTGCGTTGCACGTCGTTCAACGACTCGTTGTAGAGGATGATCTCCGCGATATAGCCGTTGAAGCGTGATACGTTCCCACCAGTACCTGTATGGCCACGGAGTATGCCGATGTATAGGTTGGAGCTGTAGTTCGGAATACTGGTAGCGCTTTCAGCACCATTTCCCACTAGTGTGTTCCCATCATAGAGCAACTGGTCGCTACTGTTGGTGGGTGCGGCGCCGTGGTACACGAACGAATTGAGGTAGGTGGTGCCTGTGGTGTATGCGGTAGAACTGGCGATACGGTTGTTCGTGTTCACGATATCCAATTGCTGGTTGGCTGAACTGCCGCTACTGCCACCCCAAATGAACCAATCGTATGCCTCTTGGATATCCACGCCATCGCGTTTGGAGAAGAAGCATCGCGGTGCCGATGCCGCGGTTCCAGCAAGGAGTCGATACACGACGAAACCGGTCAATCCGCTCATGCCTTCCAATGTGCTGTTGTCCGGCACGGTAAGGAAGTCGTAGTTCACCTGGTCGTTGTCGAACAGCACAGCTGGGTAGCCATTGATGACGTTGTTGGCTAGGAAGGGCTGGTTGGCCGCAGTGGCCTGGGTGGCATGGTTGCCAGTACCCGAGCGATCGCGCCATTCCTGGATCCCCGCCGTCGGTGCTACTACGCCGTGGTCCGCAGAGAACCACACAAAGTTGTTGCTGCTATTGCCGACCCCACCTGGACCGGTCTGTGCCAACGCAAGTATCGGCATGCCGATCGATAGAACCCACCATTTCCTCATCACCTCGGTCGTTTCGCGAGACCGTTCTACGGTGATGGCTGGTAGAAGTTGCCACGAGGGTCCTAGGCTGTTCCTGGACCGAACGCGGTGGATCGGTCAATGGCTGTATGGCTCCAGTGGTAAAATGGTCAACCAAGGAGTGCTCTGCTAGGGAGCAATGGCAGAGACAAGAAGCACGTGTTAGCCCTTCAATGCCTCCGCACCGCCCACGATCTCCAGGATCTCCCCGGTGATGCTGGCCTGGCGAGCCTTGTTGTAGGACAGCTTCAGGCCTTTCAAGAGGCTGTCAGCGTTGTCCGTGGCCTTGTGCATGGCGGTCATGCGCGCACCGTGCTCGGCGGCATTGCTATCCAACAGTGCCTTGTAGAGCTGGATCTTCAGGCTCTTCGGAATGATGTTCTCCACGATCTCCTCCCGGCTCGGCTCCATGATGTAGTCCACCTTCGAAGGAGCGGTCTTGGCAGAAGCTTCGTCGGCCTTCGGTGGTGCGATCGGCAGGTATGGTTCCTCCATGAGGATCTGCACCGCCGCGTTCTTGAACTTGTTGTACACCAGTACGATCTGGTCGTAAGTGCCATTGGCGAAAAGCTCCATGAGCAGTTCGGCCTTCGGAGCCACCTTATCGAAGTTCAAGCCATCGTACAGGCTGGCACCGTCTGTCGGCAACTCCGGGTTGAAGTACTTCGTGCGACGGTACGTATCAAGGGCCTTCTTGCCCAAGGGTAGGATGTGTACTGTCTTCCCTTCGCTCTCCAACTGTGCGGCTGTACGACGGATCTGGCGGAACACCTGCGTATTGAAAGCACCAGCCAGGCCCCGATTGCTCACGATGGCCACCATCAACACCTTCTTCACCTCGCGCTGCTGGCTGTATTTGCCCTCACTGCTATCCAACGAAGCGCTCACATTGCTCAGGATCTGCTGCAGCTTCTCCGCATAAGGGCGCATGCGCGTGATGGCGTCCTGGGCACGACGCAACTTGGCCGCGCTCACCATCTTCATGGCCGCGGTGATCTGCTTGGTGCTGTTGACCGAGACGATCCGGTTGCGTACTTCCTTCAGGCTTGGCATCGCTGCTTACGTTCTCAGTTACTTCCTTTTCAGGTCGACTCCGTCTTTCGCATTCCTCCCTCTCCTTCGGAGAGAGCCGGGGTGAGGCTCAGAGGGGCCGGGGTGAGGTCTTAGTTATCCAAACTCTTCACCAGGTCAGCGGCCACTTTTTCCAAGGTGCCCGTGATCTGGTCGTTGTAGTCACCCTTCTTCAACGCTTCGAGCACATCGTTGTGCTTGTTGCGCAGCATGGTGATGAACTCGGCTTCGAACTGCTTGATGTTCTTCACCGGCACCTTGCTCAACAGGCCTTTGGTACCGCAGTAGATGATGGCGATCTGCTCCTCCACGCGCACCGGGCTGTTCTGCCCTTGCTTCAGGATCTCCACGTTTCGGGCACCCTTGTCCAATACGGCTTTGGTAGCAGCGTCCAGGTCGGAACCGAACTTCGAGAAGGCTTCCAGCTCGCGGTAAGCGGCTTGGTCAAGCTTCAGCGTACCAGCCACCTTCTTCATGGATTTGATCTGCGCGTTACCACCTACGCGGCTCACGCTGATACCCACGTTGATGGCGGGGCGCACACCGCTCAGGAACAAGTTGCTCTCCAAGAAGATCTGTCCATCGGTGATGGAGATCACGTTCGTGGGGATGTAGGCTGATACGTCACCAGCCTGTGTCTCGATGATCGGTAGTGCGGTCAACGAACCACCACCTTTCACCTTGCCTTTCAGCGAAGCGGGCAAGTCGTTCATCTGCTCGGCCACGCTCTGGTCAGCGGTCACCTTCGCGGCACGCTCCAGCAGACGGCTGTGCAGGTAGAACACGTCGCCAGGGTAAGCCTCACGTCCGGGTGGGCGACGCAGCAACAGCGACACCTCGCGGTACGCCACGGCTTGCTTCGAGAGATCATCATAAACGATCAGCGCAGGGCGGCCGGTATCACGGAAATACTCGCCAATGGCGGCACCGGTGAACGGCGCGTAGAACTGCATCGGAGCAGGGTCGCTGGCGTTGGCGGCAACCACCACGGTGTAGGCCATGGCGCCGGCTTCTTCCAATACTTTCACCGTACCGGCCACCGTAGAACCCTTCTGACCTACGGCAACGTAGATGCAGAACACAGGCTTGCCGGCGTCGTAGAATTCCTTCTGGTTGATGATGGTATCGATGGCCACCGTGCTCTTGCCGGTCTGGCGGTCACCGATGATCAATTCGCGCTGGCCACGACCCACTGGGATCATGGCGTCGATGGCCTTGATGCCCGTTTGCAGCGGCTCCTTCACGGGTTCGCGGTAGATAACGCCGGGCGCCTTACGCTCGATCGGCATCTCGAACAGCTCACCGCTGATCGGGCCTTTACCGTCGATAGGCTCGCCCAAGGTGTTCACCACGCGGCCCACGATGCCTTCGCCGGTCTTGATGCTCGCGATGCGCTTGGTGCGCTTCACCGTGTCGCCTTCCTTGATCCCCACGGAAGGGCCGAGCAATACCGCACCCACGTTGTCCTCTTCGAGGTTCAACACGATGGCTTGCAGGCCGCTCTTGAACTCCACGAGCTCACCGCTCTGTACACCTTTCAGGCCGTAGATGCGGGCGATACCATCACCCACTTGCAGCACGGTACCGACCTCTTCGAGTTCGGCCTCGCTGCGGAAACCGGCGAGTTCTTGTTTCAGGATCGCCGATACTTCGGCAGGTTGCACTTGGGCCATGGGGCTGATGCTTTAGATCTCGGGGATGTACGGGTTCTTGGAGAATTCGCGACGCAGGTCGTTCAGGCGGCGGCTCACGCTGCCATCGTACTGCTCGTCGCCAATGCGGATCGTCACCCCGCCAATGAGCGAAGGGTCCACCTTTTCCGAGAGTTGGATGGACTTGCCGGGGTTCTTCGTCGCAGCCATTTCCTGCACGCGCTTACGGGCATCGTCAGTCAAGGGTGCGGCGCTGGTCACCTCGGCGGTGACGATGCCCTTGTTCTGCTTGTAGAGTTCGTTGAACGCACCGGCCACCTGGGGCAACAAGCCTTCGCGGCCTTTGCGCACCAGAATGCCGATGAAGCTGTTGGTCATGCTGCCCACCTTGCCGGCGAACACCTGTTCCAACACCTTTTCCTTCTTGTCGGCCTTCACCACTGGGCTGTTCAATAGCACTTGCAGTTCGCGGCTTCCGGCGCAGGTATTGGCCACCAAGGCCATGTCCTCATGCACGGCCTCCAGCGTGGCCTTCTCCAACGAGAGGTCCATCAGCGAACGCGCGTAGCGGTATGCGACCGGGGCGATGTTCATGACTTGCGTAGGTCGGCTTCGCTCATCACCTTTTCCACCAGGCCTTGCTGTGCAGCGGCGTCGCTCAACTTCTCCTTCAGGATACGTTCAGCCACCAGAATGCTCAGTTCGGCCACGTGGTTCTTCATTTCGGTAAGAGCGGCGTTCTTCTCGTTACGGATCTCTTCGCGGGCACGGGTCAGCATGGCATCACCTTCCGCCTTGGCCTTGGCTTTCGCCTGGCCGATCTCGCGGTCGCGGATGTCACGTGCTTCCTTCCGCAGCACCTCACGCTCTTCGCGGGCGGCACGCATCAGGTCTTCGTTCTGCGACTTCAGCGTGGCGAACTCATCGCGGGCCTTCTTCGCTTCGCTGAGGGCTTCTTCGATGGTACGCTCGCGCTCGCTGAGAACACCGAGGATCGGCTTCCAGGCGAACTTTCCCAGGATGAACAACACCACCAGGAAGGAGACCGTCATCCAGAAGATGAGGCCGAAGGAGAATTCGATGAGCATGGCTCAGTCCGTTGAAAAGGGTTGAATACCGTGACCGCTTCGCCGATGCTTAGAGCACCATGGCGAGCAGGCCCACGACGATACCGAACATGGCAGCACCTTCCACCAGAGCGGCGGCCAGGATCATGTTGGCGCGGATGTCGTTGGTAGCCTCGGGCTGGCGAGCAATAGCTTGCATGGCGTCACCACCGATGCGGCCGATGCCGATACCGGCTGCGAGGGCGGCGATGCCGGCACCGATAGCGGCGAAACCGAAGTGTGCGTTAGCAGCGTCGAGGAGAACAGTGAGGAACATGCGAGTTGGAGTTTTGCGGGTTTGGAAGGTTCTCAGTGATGGTCGTCGTGTGCGCCCTCGATGGCAGCACCGAAGTACATGGCCGAGAGGAAGGTGAACACGAACGCTTGGATGAAGGCCACGAGCAATTCCATCATGCTCATGAACACGGTGAAGAGCAAGGAGAAGATCGAAACACCCCAGCCGAGGCCAGCGTTGATCTCGCCGAAGATGAAGATGAGCGCGAAGAAGCTCAGTACGATGATGTGGCCCGCGGTGATGTTCGCGAACAGTCGGATCATCAGGATCGCCGGGCGCAGGAATACGCCGAGGATCTCCACCGGGGTAAGGATGAAGAGCACCGGCTTGGGTACACCGGGCATGGCCAGGATGTGGCCCCAGTAGTGGCGGTTACCGTTGATCAGGGTGATGATGAAGGTGATGGTGGCCAAAGCGAAGGTCACCGAGATGCTGCCGCTCACGTTGGCACCGAAGGGGAAGATCGGGATCAACCCCATCAGGTTGTTGATCAGGATGAAGAAGAACACCGTGAGCAGGTAGGGCATGAAGCGTGCATACCCCGGGCCAATGTTAGCCTTGGCCACATCGTCGCGCACGAAGAGGATGATGGGTTCAACGAAACGGGCGATGCCTTTGGGTGCGCCCAGCCCGTGGGTGCGGTAATGCTTGGCCACGCTCAGGAACACGATCAGCATGATGGCGATGCTCACCAACATGCCCAATACGTTCTTGGTGATGCTGATGTCCCAGGTCGCTTTCGTCAGGGCCTCGTCGATCGTGGCGTGGTGTGCATCGGTGCCGTCCGGTGCGGTGGTGGCCACCAATTTGCCTTCGTGCAGCATGTAACCGCCGTGGGTCTTGTGGCCATGGTCGAAATGGCCGCTGCTGAAGCAGGTGAAACCACGCTCGGTGTTGTAAACGATGATGGGAAGGGGAAGCGTGGTATGCCCCCAAAGGTGCCAGCCGTGCTCATCGGTCACGTGGCCCATGATCATTTCGCCCGGGTTGAACTTGGCGTGGCCTTCCTCGCCGTGTGCGGTGCTGTGTACCTCGGCCACGTCCTCGGCGGCCAAGATGGCGTTGGCGCTATCGGCGTGGTGATCGTGCTGCGCTGCGGCAACGCCTACGAAGAGGATGCTGAGGGCGAGGTAGGCAGCGCGGATCAAGGCTTTCATCACGTTCCGGGGATCGGTACCCCCCTGATTTCGGCCGCAAATGTAGCCCTTACTCCCTTATGTTGAGCAGCTTCGGCCCGTGATGCTGCCAGGATCTTCCAGAACCCGCGCCGATCAAGGCTTTCGGGTGGCCTTGAAAAGGTGCAACATGGCTGCGGCCACCCCGCCCAGCGCTCCCAGGATCGTTAGCACGGGCACTTTCCATCCGGTGAAGCCATCCAGCCAATGTCCCAGCAAGGTGAAGGCGGCCACATACAGCGCCATGGTGAGGCCGATACCCGAAAGACGCAGGTAGTCCTTGGCACCAGCGGGAATGCGCGAAGGGGATCCCTTGGAGGCCATGTCAGGTGCGCGCTACCGAACGGAATTGGTGCGCCGTGTCGAACACCAGGTACACCAGGTAAAGGGCTCCGAAGGTGAGGGCCATCAGCAGCACCCGGTCGCGCGGCGTTGCGAAGATCACGATCAACAGCACGATCAGCGAGGCGAACATCTTCAAGGCCATCACGGACATGGAGGTGCGCACAGCCTGCTTGGCGTCACGTGCTCGGTTGAATACAAAGCGCCCAGCCAGGCTCAGTACGGTGAAGAAAGCGATCAACAGGAAAGGTCCTGCGCTCAGGGGCATTGCCAGCACCTGGTATACGGCGACCACGAGGATGGTACAGAGGGCAGCAAGCAACAAGGGCCCTTGTAGGGTACGGAAGCTCATGCGCCAGCAGCGGACGACTTAGCGAGCGGCCTGTTGCTGCTCCGGACGCGCGGTGGCGTTGTCGGTACGCAGGCGAACGGGGTCCATCTCCTTTACGATTCCGCCGCCCATGCTGCAGTTACCGGTGAATACGGCACCCGGTTCGATGGCCAGTTTCTTGGTGTTGATGTCGCCTTGGAGCTTGGCAGTGGCCTTCAGGCTCAACAGGTCCTGGCAATTGATCTTACCGATAACCGTGCCTTCGATATCGCTGCTCTGGCAAACGATCTCCCCTTCGATATGGCCGGTCTGCCCCACGATCACGCGCCCACGCGCATTGATGGTGCCCTTCACCCGCCCGTCGATACGGATGTTGCTATCGCTCCGGATCTCCCCTTCAATGGAGGTGCCCTCCATGATGCTGTTGATCTTTCCGGGGCTTACGGGTTCTGCGGTCTTGGTGCTCATGGGTGCTGGGTTCGCAGGTTTTTCGGAGCGGAACATGGTCCTACGGTTCGGTTGACAACGGGGCCGTTCGGGCAAAGATAGTCGCGCCAGCGGGTTATCCTACTGACCGTCAAGGTAATTCTTGCTGAAGAAATCGCGGTAGCCCTCTACGTCCTTGCTCTTGTACAGTTGGGCGTAGTTGGCCGAGGTTATGGGGAAGGCGGTGAAGCCTTGGTCGTTCACGCCCACCAATTGCTCGTTGCCCGTGGCGAAGAGGTCGTGGTAGCGCATGGCCATTTCCTTGGTGGTGAAGCCGCTGAGCAAGACCACCTGGTTCTCAGCATCCAGAAAGCTATTGGTGATCTCCACCGGCGTGCTGGGGTAGTAACGCTGGTTGAAGGTGGAGATCCGCGTTTTGATGGTGTTGAGGTCCGAGCCTTGGTTGGGCACGATCACCATGAAGAAGTGCGGACCAGGATCGGGTGTGTAGGTGCCGGCCGCGCCTTGTTTGGCAGGCGGCGGCGGGTTGTTGCTGGAAGAGCGGTCCAGCGCAGCGAGCATTTCGGTGGCGGCGCGCTCCTCGTCGGTACCGGCGAATTTCTCCTTCACCTGGGTCAAGGCAGCTCGGAAACCAGCGTGGTCGCGCATGCCTCCCTTTGCCAGTGCGCGCAGCATGTAGTACTTGGAGAGGAAGTGGTTGCGGGGTTCGTTCTCGATCACGCCTTCGCAGGTAACGATCACCGAGGCGTACATGTATTGGCGGTACCGGTCGTACACTTCCTTGTAGGCGGCTTCTTCTTCCTTGCGCCGCAGCTCATCGGCCTGCAATACGTTAGGGTCGCGCACCAACCGGGCGAATTCCGAATCCGGCCAGCGCTCCATCACGATGTTGGCGTAGTACTGAGAGCCCAGCCCGTCCGGTGCGAAGTAGTTCGTGGTCTGTTCCTTTTCCAGGTAGATCCGGTAGAGCTGGTAGAAGCTTTCGGGGGTATAGCGGCACTCTTCGAAACGGCCGTTGAGCACCTCGAAGCTTTCGATGGCATTGTCCACATCCTTCAGCTGCTCCTTGTAGATCATGCCACTGGTGTAGAGTGCCGAACAGATGCGAGCGTTGGAGGCTTCCAAGGCGGCGTCACCACGCGGAATATCCTTGGTGTAGAAGGAAGGGTCTTTCCACTCTTCCTCCTTTTTCGCGACCTCTTCGTTGGTGCCAGCCTCTTCTTCGTCTTCGGCGAAGTCTCCTAGCGCGCTGCCGCTCTTGTCCTTGCGGCGCCAATCGTCTTCCAAGGCCCGGTTACCCCACTTCTTGCGGAAGTTGGACAGGCCGCGCCCGATCTGTTGTGGGTCGTAGAAGTACCATGCACCACGGCCACCACCCATGCCGGGCACGGTCGGCGGGGCCTTGCCCATATCGGGGTTGGCCTCGGCTGCCGCACGAGCTTCCGCTTCGGCTTGTTCACGCTCTGCTTCGGCCTGCTCGCGATCGCGGATCATGCCTCGGATCTTCTTCTCCAGGTCTTTCTCATCCAACTGGGCCAAGCCTTGCAGGCTGTCTTCCAACGCAATGATGTGCAACTGCTCCACCAGCTCGCCTAGAACGCGCGCTCGGGTGGCCACTTCTTCGTGGCGCACATGGGTTTCGGAAAGGATGGTCTGCGTGGAATCATAGTACCGCTGCGCATCGGCATAGTCGCGGTAATCGAAGTAGAGGTCGGCCAGGCGCAGGAAGGTCTTGGCCTTTTGCTTGATGTCGGTGGTACTCACGCGCGCACTGGTCAGCAGGTGTCCGATGGCCAGGGAGTCCTTGCGTTCCTTCAGGTCCAGGTCGGCCAGCGCGTAGTGCAGCATATCGAAGTGGTCGATGTGCTTATCGTCGCGCAGCATGCGGTTCAGCTTCTTTCGGATCTCCTTGCTATTACCCTTGTTGAAGGCCAGGGCCTGGAAGATCTGCGCGTGGAAGGCCATCTCGTACGGCGGGTTCATGCGCACCACCACAGCGAACTGCTTGATGGACTTCTCCTCCAACCCTTTTACCTGGTAGAGCTGTGCCAGTACGAATGCCCACCGCACCCGCTCACGCTTGGTCTGTGCGTTGGGTATGGCGGCTTCCAGGTGAAGGATGGCATCGTCCACCTTGCCGCGTTTCAAGGCCAGCTCGGCTTTCACGGCCTCCAGCTCGCCATGGTCGAATCGTTTGGGCAGCACCTTCTGGTTGGTGATCTCGTCCAACGCGCTCTGGGCTTTCCCGAACTGTTCCAGGATGATCGCTGTGCGGGCCAGCCACAGCAGGCTTTCCATCTGCCGGTTCTCCCCTTTGAAACGCCTGCTCACGTAGGTGAATCCGCGTTCGGCCTCGTAGTAGTTCTGTTTGTAGAAATGGCTCTTGGCCAGCACGTACCACGAGTCGTCTATCCAGGTGTTCTTCTCCTTGCCCTGGATGTTCATCGAGTGCCGTTCGATCACCAGCGAGCACTTGTCTATGCACTTCTCCAGATCGGGGGTAGCGGCTTTGGCCTGCTCACTGGTACCATACACGAAGAGGGGCAGTACTTCATCGTAGTTGTCCACATGGGCATCCTCGATCCCCGCCACCACTTCCTTCAGCTTTTCGTTGGCGTTGAACCAGCCGTTATCCCGCGTGGTAAGGCGGTGGAAGGTGCGGTTCAGGAAGGCATCTTTCTCCTGCGAGCAACCCGTGGCAATGAGCACAACGAGCAATAGAGCACCGGAGATCCGGAAGGGCAGAAGGGGTCGCATGGAATTCCGCAAGGGATAACTACGAACGGGCGAAGTTATTTCATCGGAACCGGATGGAGGCAGCGCTTATCGCCGCCAAAGGTGGATGCGCTGGGTGGACAAGGGCACCCTTTCGTAGCCTTCGGGCCCCGGTTCGTCCCATTCGGTCAGCACGTAGGGTAGCTCGCTGTTTTCGGTAAGGGAGATGAAGTGGTAGCGCATCAGATAGCTCTGCAGGTTCCATTGTTCACGCACGCTGGGTGTTGCACTGACCAGGGAATGGGGTGCCACCTCCTTACCGATCAAGGCGGTGTCGTGCAACAGGTCCGCATCACGAGAGGGGCGCCCGAAGAAGAGGATCGCGGCCAGCAGCACCCCGGCTACTGCTACCACACCCAACCGGGAAAGCCACTGCCGGGTGCGCTCCCCAAGGGCGAATTCTGTCCATCGGGCCACGTGGGGCGCTGCGAAAAGGGCAAGCCCAATGGAGATCATCGGCAAGGCGGCCACCATGTAGAACGATTTCTGCACCATGGTGAGCATCAACGGCAGCACACCGGCCAAGCCGATCGCGATCAAGGCTGCTGCTTTGCGGGTGGGGTTGGCCAGCACGTGGCCGGCGTTTTTCCGCCCAACGACGAGGATGATCACCGTTACCACCAAGGGCCCCAGCATGGCCAGGAACAGGTGTTGTAAGGTGCGCCAGCGGAAGTCCACCGTGGGGTCTTGTTCAATGCGATGCAGCAAGCGCCCATCGGCATAGCGCTCCAGGCTTTCGCGTGCTTCGGGCCAGGCCAGCAACAACGCCAGGCCGCCTGCTACGGTCAGGGTGGCTACGGCACTGCCTAAGATCCCGCGACGCCTTCTTCCTATGCCACCGATCGCTGCATAAAGAGCTGGCGCCACCACCGGGAAAAGCCCCGGCGGCCCTTTTACCAGACCGGCAGCCAGGGTGAGCATACCCACCAGCACGGAGCCGAGGATGAAAGGGATGTTGCCATGGGCCAATCGCACCGCTACCAGCACGGCTGCCACGGTGAACACGGCCATGGTGTTCTCCTGCATGTTGTGTTGTACGCACCAATGCACCTGCGGCACCACGATCCAGAACAGCACCGCGAGCCAGGCCGAACGGCGGCTCGGATCACCAGCAGGCCACAACGTGCGCCAGAGGGCCACAAGGAGCATCGCCGTTAGTGCGGCCATGGCCAGGCTGTAAGCGCCTTCCACCCAGAAAGCATCGCCAAAAACCCGGAACCACTGCGCCTCCATGCCGAAGGCCAACGGCGGGTGTTCGCTGAAGATGGGTTGGTGCAATAGACCTTCTTGGCTGAAACGCGGCTCCCAGAAGCTGCCGAAACCATGGGCTTGGTTGTGCGCCACGGTGAGGTAGAG
>JAEYWT010000244.1 GCA_023428865.1 Bacteroidota bacterium
AGCCCGACCAGCGCACCAACACGCAGGACGAGCTGGCCAAAGCGGTCATGGGCAAAGTGCAGCGCTACAACTTGGCGAAGAGCTTCGTGGTGCAGGAGCCCACCATCGGTGGAAGCCGATTCGTAAGCCTGCCGGTGCAATACGTGATCCAGGCACCGGACTTCGAACGGTTGCGTGAAGTGATCCCGACCTTCCTGGAAAAAGCCGGACAGGACAAGACCTTCCGCGTGGTGGACCTCAACCTGAAGTTCAACAAGCCGGAGATCAATGTGGAGATCGATCGGGACCGGGCACGCGCCATGGGTGTGAGCATGCAGGACATCGCCGAAACACTTCAATTGTACTTCAGCGGCCAGCGTTACGGCTACTTCATCATGGCCGGCAAGCAATACCAGGTGATCGGTCAGGCCACGCGCGACAACCGCGATGCTCCCATCGATCTGAAGAGCGCTTATGTCCGCAACGACAAAGGCGAACTCGTTCAGTTGGACAACCTGGTACGCTTGAGCGATCGCAGCACGCCGCCACAGCTCTTCCGGTATAACCGATACGTAAGCGCTACCGTGCAGGCCGATGTGGCCGAGGGCTACACCATCGGTGATGGCATCGCCGCCATGGACCGCATAGCCAAGGATGTGTTGGATGACAGTTTCAGCACCTCATTGGCCGGTGTGAGCAAGGAATTCGCCGAGAGCGGAAGCAGCATCTGGTTCGCTTTGGGCTTGGCCGTGGTCCTTATCTTCCTCATCCTCGCAGCGCAGTTCGAGAGTTGGAGCGACCCCTTCGTGGTCATCAGCACCGTACTGCTGGCGGGTACCGGTGCGGTGCTCAGCTTGTGGATCTTCGACCATACCTTGAACATCTTCTCGGAGATCGGCGCCATCGTCCTCATTGGTCTGGTGGTGAAGAACGGCATCTTGATCGTGGAGTTCGCCAACCAACGGAAAGAGCAGGGCCTGCGGAAATTGGAAGCGGTGACCGACGCTGCCGCCCAACGTTTCCGCCCCATCATCATGACCAGCTTGGCCACCGCACTGGGCGCGCTACCTATCGCGTTGGGACTGGGTGCCGCTGCGAAAAGCCGTGTCCCCATGGGCATCGTCATCATCGGCGGCTTGATCTTCTCCTTGCTACTAACGCTCTACGTAGTGCCCGCACTGTATAGCTATATGAGCCGCGAGGGGACGCCATCACCCCAAACCCCTTCTGACCTCAACCCGGCCCTCTCCCGAGGAGAAGGGGGAATGCAAGAGGGGCTTTCTGAAGATCCCGCACACGCATGAGAGCGCTGCTATCACTCCTCTTCGTTGGTGCCCTACTTTCTGTATCGGCCCAAGTGCTCACGGCGGAAAATGCCGTTCGGATCGCGTTGGAACACAACCACGGCATCCGGTTGGCGAAACTCGATGCACGCAGCGCAGAGCTGTTGAACAACGTGGGCAACGCGGGCATGCTTCCCACGCTTGACGCCAATGGCTTCTATAGTATCGACAATAGCAGCACGCGGCAGACCTTCTTCAGCGGTGAAGTACGCCAGGCGGATGATGCAAACACGCGCGTGCTCGATGGAGCGCTTGCCCTGAATTGGACCGTGTTCGATGGTCTTACCATGTTCGCCGTGAAGGATAGACTGGAAGCTCTGGAGCTGATCGGTAAGAACGATCTGCGCCAGCAGATGGAAAGCACCGTATACGATGTGCTCACCAGTTACTACCTGGCAGCCCAGGTGAAGAAAGCCGTAGAAGTACAGCAGGAAGGACTGCGCACCTCGCGCGAGCGCCTCAAGATCGTGGAGAGCGGTCAACGCATCGGATCGAACAGTGGCTTGCAGGTGGTACAAGCCCAATTGGACCTGAGCACCGATAGCGCCGCCCTGCTAGACCTGAAGCAACAGCAGGCCATTGCCGCCACACGCCTGAACACGTTGTTGGGTCGCGCAGCCGACACGCAGGTGGAGCTCGACAGCACCATTCCCGCCACGGAACAGATCGACCTCGACGCCATCCAACGCGATGCGCGCGCCGGAAACACCGCCTTACAGCAAGCCAGGCAGCAGCAATTGCTGGCGGACGTTAGCGTGAAGGAGCTGCGCGGTGCGCTCTTCCCACGGGTGGATGTATACGGCAACTACGGCTATACGCGTAGCACCAGCGATGTGGGTTTCCTTCAAAGCAACCGCGCTGTTGGCCCGGACTATGGCGTACGCGTGAGCGTTCCGTTGTTCCGAGGTCTACAGGCGAACCGCGCGGTGGAAGTGGCGAAGATCACGCGCGAACAGGCGGCCATCGGCACCGAACAAGCACAGCTACAACTGGAGCAACAGGTATTGGATGGTTGGACCAACTATACCACCGCACGCCAACGTGTAGCCTTGGAAGAGAGTAACCTGACAGGCATCCGAAAACAGGTTGATGTGGCGCTAGAGAGCTATCGGTTGGGTATGCTCACCGCCGTGGAATTGCGCGATGTGCAACAAGGCATGATCGATGCGGAGAACCGTCTCTTACTGGCGCAGTACGAAGCGAAAGCCGCAGAGCTACAGCTGTAGTGGTTGGCAGGAAAGCTGGTGTAGACCGGTGGATCCGGGTTCCGCACCCATTAGCGGAATACAAAAGACGCATGATCGAACATGCGCCTTTTGCATTATCGAAGAGCGTGCGGCGCGGGCAGCGAATTCGTTGAAGTACCACCAAACCCCAGCGGTGCCACCCACGCCACACTAACTCATCAGGCCGCTTGTGAGCGGCTCAGTTCCTCGGCCACACGTTTAACACCTACGAGGCGTTCCACCCATTGGCGGCCAGCCTCACGTGCGCGTCGTGCCGCATGCGGAAGTCCTTCGAAATCGCCCTGCCACAATTCCAATCGGGTGCGTTCGCTTCCCTCGCGTATCAGGTGCAGGTCCACCGTGGTACGGCTTGCCGGTTCATCGGGCAAACCGCTCCGCACATCGTAGTGCGCGTACCTCAGTCGTTCCCCAGGGAAAAGGGTGAGCACGGTGCCTTCCGCAGCAAGTTCATCACCAC
>JAEYWT010000274.1 GCA_023428865.1 Bacteroidota bacterium
ACGGAAGCTTCAAAGGTGGCCAACAACGCAACGTATTGGATATCGCCAACCTCGCCGATGGAGCCTATCAACTGCGGCTTTTCAACGGCGACCATCGCGAAGTGCTGCGTTTCGTGAAGCTTTGACCGGTCGGCTGTCGGCAACTGGCGTCGAATGCGCGATCTTCGCGCTTTCGCTCCGCACGCCATTATGCTCCGTACGCTCCACGCTCATCTCATTCTAACAGTCGCGCTCCTCCCCGCTTCCGTTCAGGCCCAACTCACCATCAACGAAGCCAGCAGCCGCAACGCCCATACCGTGGCCGATGCGGCGGGCAAGTACCACGATTGGCTGGAACTGCACAACGCAGGTTCCAGTGTGGTGGATCTTACCGGCTACACCTTGACGGACGATCCGCTGGATCCCGCCCAATGGGTATTCCCGAACGTAAGCCTCGCTCCCAACGAGCACCTGCTCGTATTCTGTAGCGGAGAGGATCGCGGGCCACGTGCAGGTATCACACCGGTAGCCCAGTTCACCGACTTCACACCGGTGAATGGTTGGAACTCCCACACCCTTTCCGCACCATTCTCCTGGGATGGAAGTTCCAACCTGCTGATCCAGTTCTGTGCGCTACGCGGCAACCTGGGTGGCTTGCTGAACGCCGTGTTCCAACAGACCACCACCTCTTTCGCCTCCAGTGCTAACGTGTTCTGCCACGACCCCTCGCGCACCTGCGCCATGCCGTACGGCGACCTCTCGCATCGCAGGCCGGTAATGCGGCTGAACGGCACCACCATCGGCACCAACAACTGGCTCAACTCCTTCGTGCAACTGCCTGCACCATACGCGAACTGGCAGGGTGGCGCCAAACAAGCATACCTGATCCTTGCCAGTGAACTCACGGCGGCCGGTCTCACTGCCGGTCCTATCAACACGCTCGCCTTCAACGTGGTGAACACCCACGGCGCAGCCCTCGAAACGCTCGATATCCACATGGCGCTGACCATGGAGGCAGAACTCTCTGCCACCTTCAAGCCCACCAACGCGAACAACGAACTGCACACAAACTTCAAGCTTGGTCGCACGGGCGAGACCGTGTACCTGCACGCCCCCGGTGGTGCACGGTTGGATAGCCTGTTCGTGCTGCAATCGGCGCCGAACCACAGCAACGGTCGCACGCAAGATGGCGGCAGCGATGATCGCATCTTCACCACACCCACACCGGGCGCAAGCAACAACACCGCCGTGGCCTACAACGGCTATGCCACCGCTCCGATCCTCTCCACTTCACCGGCCATGAGCCCACAGCCGGTGAACGTGATCATCTACAACACCAATACCGCGCCGAGTGAAGTGCGCTACACCTTGAACGGCAGTGAACCCACGTTGTCGTCGCAGCTATACACCGCACCGCTCACCATCAGTAGCTCTGCCGTGTTGAAGGCGCGTGTGTTCCGCAGTGGATACGCGCCCAGTCCAGTGGCGTCCGCGTCGTATTTGATCGGTGTGCAACACAGCACAGCAGTGATCTCTGTTATAACTCCCAACTCGAGCTTGTACGGACCCGATGGCATCTTCACAAACTGGCAGCGCGATGATGAGGTACAGGCATACGTGGACTACTTCCGCCCCAGCGGTCAGTTGATCGTTTCGCAGTTCGCCGGCATGCAGGTGGATGGTGGCCTTGGCGGTAGTCGTGGCTTTCCGCAACATTCCTTCAGGCTCGAATTCGACAATGATGCCCTAGGCGATGGCCGTGTGAATTCTCCGCTGATACCGGACCGCCCAGCACGTACACGTTACAGCCGCATCTACTTGCGCAACGGAAGCAACCAATACCAGATCCTGCCGCACAAGGATGCCGCGCAAGTGAAGATGATGGCGGCAGAGACCAACAGCTACTTCGCCGCTTGGACACCCGCCACCGTGTACATCAACGGCGAATACTTCGGTGTGTATGAATTGCGCGAGAAGTATGATGATGAGTACTTCCGCACCTTGGAGAACGCCGACCCCGGCACCGTGGACCTGCTCTCCGTTAGCGCTTGGAACGGCTACGTACTTCGGCCCACAGAAGGCCAGGTGGATCAATTCTGGCGCGACTATTCAGCCTTTCAACTCCTGGACCCCGCAGAGGAGAACTTCTGGGAGAACACCGACGCGCGATTCGACCTGACGTGGTATACCGACTACATCATCGGCCAACAATGGATGGGCACACGCGATTGGCCCGGCAACAACATCAAGATACAACGGTCCGATGTGACCAATTACAAATGGCGTTTCTGCACCGTGGACCTCGAACTAGCACTAGCACCGAACGGGCAATCGGATGCCCAGTTCGACGCGCTCACCTATACCGGAACGCAACCCACCGACATTCCCTACTCTCGCATCTGGCAGCGTGCCATACAGAACCCACGCTTCCATGACCACTTCATCAATCGCTTCGCCGATGTGATGAACAGCGCCTACCTCAACGACCGTTTGGTGGGCATAGCGAACGACTTCTACAACCGCACCCGTCCGGAAATGGGACGCCAATTCCAACGGTGGAGCAGCACCGATACCACCACCGCCCTGGCCCAATACGACGCCAACCAAGCTGCCTTCGTAAGCGACCTGGAGCAGCGCACACCCTTCGTA
>JAEYWT010000296.1 GCA_023428865.1 Bacteroidota bacterium
GGGTCAATGTGGGTGTTCCAACAGCCATCCGTGGCACCCTGCAACTGAATGAAGGTGTGTTCAACGCCGCCAGTGCAGTAAGCCTCGTCAGCAATGCCAGTGGCACCGGTCGCCTTGGGCCAGTGGATCCCACCGCTAGCTATTCCGGCAACCTCACCGTCAACCGCTTCATCCCCGCCGGTGCCACCAACTGGCGCATGATCGGCAGCTCCGTGGCCGGCCAGACGGTGAACAACCTACGTGACGACTTCACCACTGCCGGTTTCCCCGGTTCGCACAGCCCCAACTTCAGCAACCCCGTGGGCAGCGGCATCCTGTGGCCAAGTATCCGCTGGTACGATGAGACGAACACCGGCGCTTCCATGAACGATGGTCTGGTGGGGGTGTCGGGAACTTCACAGGCACTCAGCCCAGGACAGGGTTTTGCGGCCTGGTGCGGTACGGGCCTCCATACCACCACAGCCTTCAACATCGATGTCACCGGCCAACCGCACATCGCTCATACGCCAATGGCTCTACCCATGAGCTATACCAACACCGGATCACCTGTGGTCGACGGCTGGAACATGGTGAGCAACCCGCTCCCAAGCCCAATCGCCTTCGATCAGATCAGCCGCGGTGCCGATGTGGCCGACTACATCACCTACTTCAACCCCACCAATGGTAACCTGGCCACGTGGGATATCAGCGAAGGATTCGGGTTGAATGGCGGCACGAACGTGATCCAAAGCAGCCAGGCCTTCTGGTTGAAAGCCAACGGCCCAGCGGTGAATACCACCGTTAGCGAGAGCGCCAAAGTGAGCGGCAACACCGGCGGTCACTTCGGCGGCGCTCAGGTGCAGACCGCCAACCTGGTGCGTCTGCGTATCCAAAGCACCATCAACCAGTTCAGCGATGAGACCATTCTGGTCTTCAACAATGGTGTTCCGGCGCAAGACAGCTACGATGTGCCCAAGTATGTGTTCGCCCATCCCGATGCGCCGCAGATCGCTGCCATTTCCGATGAGGGCCACATGCTCGCCATCAACGCACACGGGCCTTATAGCACCGATATAAGTATCCCCATCACCGTGGATGTGGCCATCAACGGCCAGTACACCATCGTGGCCGAAGGCTTGCACAACATCGGGCTCAGCTGCGTGCGTCTCGAAGACCTCGCCATGGGTACCATCATCCCCTTGGTGGAAGGCGCCACCTACACCTTCACCGCATTGGCTACCGATGATGTGGACGAAGCTCGCTTCCTGCTGCACGCCAGTGCACCCGTGCAAATGGTGGCCACCGATGTCACTTGCAATGGCCGCGACGATGGCAGCGCCAGCATGGCCATCACCAACGGTCCGGTGGATGTGATCTGGTCCGATGCCGATGGTGCCGTACTGCTGGAGCAGAACAACGTAATGCCCGGCAGCACCGAGCTGCAAGCCCTCTACGCTGGGGTATACACCGCACGCCTGGAAGGAGCCAGTGCCTGTGGCTCGCTCAGCACCACCTTCACCATTGAACAGCCCAGCGCCCTAGAGGCCGAAGCCACCACCATGCCCAGCACCTGCCCCGAAAGCGAAGATGGCAGTATCGACATCCATGTGCTCGGTGGCCAAGTGCCCTACACGTACCAGTGGAGCAACGAAGCCACCACGGAACACCTCGAGGTGGCCGCTGGCACCTACACCGTGCTGATCACCGATGCCAACGGCTGCACCCTTGCGCCGCAGGAATACGTGGTGGGCGCCGGTGAAGGACCCGATGCCGGCATCAGCGTGGAGAATACCCTGGTGCAGGTGGGAGAGGAGATCCTCTTCGCACCCAACACCCTCGAGGGCATTACCAACACCTGGGACTTCGGCGACGGCCACACCAGCAACGCGCTGGAAGCCGTACATAGCTACAGCCAGCCCGGCACCTATACCGTTACCCTCACCGTGGACAACAGCGAATGCATCAGCAGCACCACCTTGGAGTTGCAGGTGGAGACGACTACGGGCATAACTACCATCGTCGGCCCTAGTTTCAATGTGTGGGCCAGTGGCGATCAGATCATCATCGATCATAACCTCGAAGATGACCGACCCGTCCTGGTCAGCATTCTTGCTACCAATGGTCAGGTATTGCAGGAGTACCGCATACCCGGAACCTCCAAGCATATCGTTCTATCCGATCCTGCAGTGGCCTCTGGCGTCTATCTCGTGCGCGTAAGCAACGGCAGACAGACGCGCACGTTCGCCCTTGCTCGAACGAATTGATGATGGATCGCTGAGCATCTTGGAGCCCCGACCGTAGCGTCGGGGTTCTTGTTTTGATGACAACATCTACAGTGTGGTCCGCTAGCGTTGGATCAGCCGATTTTTCAACGTGGTAAACGCACCTCGAAAACCGTATTGCCCGGCACACTGGAGAAACTGATCTCTCCACCCATGATGGATACGAACCGCTGCACGATGTTAAGTCCGAGGCCTGTGCCTTGGGAGGTGCCTGCATTACGTCCTCGATAGAAGCGCTCGAATAATTGGCCTTGATCCTCTTCCGGTATCCCCAGGCCCTCGTTGCGGACTGAAAGGTGTACCGACCGTGCATCCAACCGGGTGTGTAGGGTGATGGTACTGTGCTCTGGTGAGTATTTCATCGCATTACTGAGCAGGTTGGTCAGCACCCTCACGACCATTTCATGATCGAGCAGAACGGTCCGTTCATCCCCCGCCGCTTCATGGATCAGCCGTTGACCGGTAAGGGCCAGCGGCTGCATATCGGCCAACACCTGTTCACCCAAGGTTACGATATCGAACTCCCTGGGCGAGCAAGTCGCCATGTGCTGGTCCAAGCTCTCCACGTCCAGCACGTGACCGAGCAAGGCCGTGAGCTCGCGCACCTTCGCGTGTATGCGGGTGGCTTGGCTACGCACCTTCTCCATCTCCGGCCCGGCGGCATACCGATCGATCAGGTCCACGGATCCTTGTATGATCGCAAGTGGGGTGCGGAACTCATGGCTGACCAACGAAACGAAACGCGATTTCAATGCATTCATACTTTGCTCATGTTCCAGCGCAGCCTTGATGCCCCGTTCGTTCACGCGTAAATGGGCATTCCGTTGCTCCTCTTCGCGCAGGCGCCTGATGAAGCCATGGCGTTCGATCGAATACCGCAACGTGCGGTACAGTATGCTCACATCCAATTCAGCTTTGGTCAGGTAGCTCTGTGCTCCTTCCCGCATGGCACCAAGGGCCATGTCTTCGTCATCCATCCCGGTAAGGACGACGATCGCTGTATCTGGATACACACGCCGGAGTCTGATCAATGTATCGATCCCTTCACTATCCGGAAGGGTAAGGTCCAACAGGGCGCAGGCCACGGAGGCTTGCGGTAATTGGGCATCAAGCGCTTCCTTCAAGGTGTGCGCGGTGTGCAACCGGGCAGTACGGTATTCCGTTTCCTTCAGTAGTTCATTGATCAGGCGACTATCCCCAGGATTGTCCTCCACGAGCAGGATGGTGATGGACTCGTACCCCATGAGCGCACTACGTTTTCGGTAAGTGTACCAAGGAGAGCCAGAATTCCTGGATCTGTTTGACCACCTCCATGAAGGTATGTAGAGCCAAGGGTTTGCTGATGTAGCAATTGGCATGCTGGGTATAACATGCCAAGATGTCCCCTTCCGCTTCGGAGGTGGTGAGCACCACAACAGGGATCACCTTCCATTGATCATGGCTCTTGATCCGCTGTAGCACCTCATGCCCGTTCAATTTGGGCAGGTTGAGGTCCAGCAGGACGAGATCAGGTACCGCTCTGGGGTCGTCCGTGCTCACACGTTCCAAGTAGCGTATGGCCTCTGCACCATCTCCCACCACGTTCAATTCGTGCAGGACAACACTTTCCTTTAGGGCCTCTCGCGTCAAGCGGATATCGCCTGGATTGTCCTCTACGAGAAGGATATTGATCAAGCGTGTCATCCGCCAGAGCGTTTAATGGTGAAGAAGAAGGTGGTGCCCTTCCCCGGCTGTGAAGTGAACCAGACATTGCCACCATAGCGGTGGATGATCTTCCGTACCACGGCCAATCCGATACCGGAGCCGGTGTAGGTCCATCTATCGTGTAGTCGTTTGAACGGGATGAAGACTTTTTCCTTGTACTCTTCCTCGATCCCGATACCATTGTCGGTCACGGAGAAAAGATGGTATTCATCATCCAGACGATACTTGATATCGACTTGGGGGACTGCGTGAGGCTGATGGAATTTCATGGCATTGCCGATCAGGTTCTGCATCACCTGTACCATTTCGCTCTGGCATGCACGCAGGCTCGGAAGTTCCGTGCTCGTCACCACCGCCCCGGATTCTGCGATCGCCGCCGTGAGGTTGGCTCGCACCTGTTCCAACACCACTTGCATATCGACCGCCTCGATCGTCACTGGTCGTCCCAACATCGAGTATGACAAGAGGTCGTTGATGAGCTGCTTCATCCGCACGGTTCCATCCACTGCGAACGCGATGAATTCATTGGCATCACTGTCCAATTTATCCTTGTAGCGTCGTTCCAGGAGTTGTACGTAGCTGGACACCATGCGCAAGGGTTCTTGTAGATCGTGCGATGCGATGTACGCGAACTGCTCCAGTTCGATGTTCTGTCGTTTGAGCTGTTCCCGGTGGGCTTCCAGTTCCTGCTCCCATCGTTTGCGTTCCGTAATGTCCGTGGACAGCAGGAACAATCCGTCGATGGCGGGCTGTATGCTCATGGCGAATTGGCCGACCTTACCGTTGGGGAACTTGAACTCCACATCGAGCTTTTCGGCGACACGCTCCGTCATGCACCTCTCCAATACGGGGAATAGCGGGTGCTTCTCGATACCCGGGTAAACCTCCATCAGGGAACGACCGATGAGTTCATCTCGGCTGTGTTCGCTGCGGGAAGCGGTGGTCATATTCACGAAAACGTACCGCCAATCGAAACCGATGATGGAAACACCTTCCATCATGCTGTCCAGCGCATGGTAGTAGCGCTGCTCGCTGATGCGCAAGGCCTCTTCGGCTTTCTTCCTGTCCGTGATGTCGCTGGACAAGATGAAGAGCCCATCTGCCATGGGTTGGATGCTCAACTGGAATACGCCCTTGGTGCCATCGGGGAAAACGAATTCGTTCTCCATGATCCGTGCGCACTGGTCGGTCATGCAGGTCTCCAGGACACCGAATAATGGGGTGTGCTCAATGCCCGGGTACATTTCCATCATGGTATGGCCCAGCAGTTCATCGCGGGTGTATCGGCTCTGGGCGATCACTGCATCGTTCAGATACGTGTAACGCCAACCACGGTCGATGATCTGCACGCCCTCCATCATCTTGTCGAGGGCATCGTGATACCGTTTTTCGGTTTGGATCAAGGCATTGCTCCGTTCAACGATGCGACTTTCCAAAGTCCGGTTCAGCTCACGTACCTCCATCTCTGCTTTCTTCCTGTCGGTGATGTCATGGGCGAATTTGGAAGCGCCGATGATCTCACCTTGTTCATTCCGTATGGGCGAAATGGTCAAGGAGACATCCACCAACGAGCCATCCTTCCGCCTCCGAACCGTTTCATAGTGTTTCACATAGCCGCCTTTCACGAACACCTCCTGTTCGATGGCACGTTTTTCATCAAGCCTATCCGGGGGGAAGAGTATCGTGATGGGCTTACCGATGACCTCTTTCGCAGTATACCCGAAAACACGTTCTGCACCGGGGTTCCAACTGGTGATGATGCCGTTTCGGTCTTTGCCGATGATGGCGTCATGCGATGTCTGGATGAATGCGGTCAGGAGACGTTGTTCATCCAATGTCATCATCCGTGTTGGGATCTCGTTCTCCATGGGGTCCCGATTCATCCATGTACCATCAGGCCGAAGATCCATTCCTTGAAGAGTGGCGATCTTTCGAAACTGTTCCGGAGGGTTTCATATCCGTGCAAGTTTTTCCAACCGTGGTCTGTCCAAGATGCGAATGTCCCGCCCCTCTACACCGATCATATGATCCTCTTTCAGGTCTGATAAGCAGCGGATCAACGATTCAGTAGCGGTTCCGACCACGGAGGCCAGATCTTCGCGTGTCACCCGGATACCAAGTCCGGGTTCCTCGGTCTTCGCATAGCGGTCATGGATGCGAAGCAGGGATCGCGCAACGCGCTGCCTAATGCTGGCATAAGCCAGTTCCAACAGATGTACCTTACGCTCTTCCACATCGTGCGCCAAGAGCTTGATGAAACAATTGCTCACATCGGGGTCGCGCTGGAGCAAGGCGAGCAGTTCTTCGGTCGGTATAAGTGCCACCTCGGTCGATTCTACGGCCATGGCACATTCGGTGGCACGGCCGAATTCCAATAACCCGGATATGCCAATGAATTCAGAAGGACCATAGAAGCCTGTGCTGAACTCCTTGTCATCCTTGTTGATCTTGGACGTACGCACCTTGCCCTTGACGATATACGGTATATGCTCAAGGGTGTCCCCTTCACGGAACAGGACTTCCCTGTCCTTGAAGACCTGTTTCTTCCTTCCCTTGCGCAGATTCTTCAATACATCTAGGCCACGTGCGGTGTCCATGAAGCGTTCAAAGCCTTCCAGACCATCGGTGAAATCCCGGCGAAAGAGAGCGCTGCGCTTCAATCGACCTTCCACGGCCGACAGGAGCTCCTTCGCTTGTACAGGCTTGGTCAGGTAATCATCCGCACCCAGGTCCATGCCTTTGCGCACATCCGCACGCTCTGCTTTTCCACTGAGGAATATGAAAGGGATCTCAGCTGTCCGAAGCTCGCGGCCCAGCTCTTGGAGCACGCCATAGCCATCTAATCCAGGCATACTGACATCACACAGAATGAGATCAGGCATCTCCTTTCGGGTCATCTCCACCCCGATCGGACCCGAAGCTGCTTTCAACGTTCTATATCCTTCCAACTCCAGTAGCTCGGAAGTGATGTGGAGCATGTCCGGGTCGTCCTCGATGATCATGATGGTCTTCATGTCGTTCGCATCGAGCATTGACATCCAACGGTCCCAATTATCGCACCACCACGCTGTCCCGGAACAAGGGCACAGGATCGCGGCCTCCTTTGACTGAATGGCAAGTCGACCTCAGCTCTGCGCGCGAGGTACATCACCCACGCCGCAAGAACGGTATGGGTTGGAGCGTGCATGGGATCGCTCCGGTCGATCTTATGTCATACATGGGAGAGCTGTATGACACGCCGTAAAGGTGCGTCAAATTCCGCCTGGATCAACATAGAGTTATAATTGGTTTCCAACGATCACTGTTTATCACTCGGCGATCATCGGTGGATCGATACCCAGTTGACGTCGCATAAGTGCCGGTTGTGGGGGTATGATTTTTATCATCCGCGACCCAAGGGTACGGTGCACGAAAAGCACGTCTCAGGGCATGGTGATGCCGGATGTGTTATTACGTTGTATTGCTTGATAGACAAGGGTTTTGTGCGATGTGTGGACGATCTACGATGACGTTTTGGACCTGGCTCTTGGGGTCAGGAGGGTGAGGAATGTGGGTTGTGCGACACTCAACTTCATGGCCCTGGGATCGTAGCAAGGCGAAAGTCCACCACTCCCATGGAACCTATGGTACACTCTTCATCACCACATCGATGCGATCTCCGTAAGTTGGTATTGTTCACTGCACTGGGATCCGCAACTTTCTTGTCCGCTCAGTCGCTCGTGAATGGCGACTTCGAAGAGGGAAGCACAGGTTGGTCAGACTGTAACATAGAGGTCGTCAACGAATTCCTGTTCGGAATTCCAAGCACCGGTCGGGTGGCCAAAGTGGACGGAAACGTGGATCCCGGCACTGCCGATGATCGGATCCTGTGCCAGACCATCCCAGGCTTCATCGTTGGTAACCTGTACCGTATCGACCTTGATGCGACACGTTCCGGCATCAGCACTGCACCTGATCCGGTGAGCGTGACCCTGACGATGGATGATGCCTTGGACCGCACGATCATCCGCACAGGAGCTTATGCCATGAAGCATGAGGAGTTCTTCTTCACGGCTACACGCACCACACATACGTTCCGCGTAGTGCCCGATCTTCAGTTCTCCGAGGGCATGCTTTTCGACGACATCTCGATCACCGCATTGCCGATCATGTCCATCCAACTCCTCGCGTTCAACGCAGAGTCGAACAACAACGGTGTGCAGCTCCAGTGGACCACCGCTTCCGAATTGAACAACGACTACTTCACGCTACAACGCTCTACCGATGGCGTGGCCTTCACGGATGTGCTCCGAACGGACGGGGTGGGGAATAGCGCTGTCCCGGTCACGTATGTGGCCATGGATCCCGCACCGGTCGATGGTCTTTCCTACTACCGCCTCCAGCAGACAAATGTGCAGGGTCTTGTCACCACCCTCCATGCGGTTCCCGTTCAGTTCCAGAAGCAGCTCGCCCAACCGATCACCATTTATCCGAATCCGAATTCAGGAAGCGCCTTGTGGATGTGCGCGAGCGACCTGAAGGAAGAAGCGGAGGTGCCGCTGTCCATCACCGATCTGCAAGGGACCATGGTCTTTCAGGAACGACTGACCATTACCCCCGGCACGCCGGTTGACCTTACAGCACTGGTAGACCTTCGCCCGGGCACCTACACGGTCTACGTGGACTTGGCCGGTAAAGTGGAAAGCGTGCGCTTGATCGTATTGTGAAACACGGATCACAGCTCCTCTCCGGCATGTACGATCCTAGAACGCACGGTTTCGATCAGCTCCTTGATCGATCACACCCTAGCTGTATCCACATCATCATTGTGGAGGACAATCCCGGTGACACCCGGTTGATGCGCGAAATGCTGAAGGATACCAACTATGCCGATGCGCAGGTCCATTCCTTCCGCACCTTGCACGACGCGCTCGAAGCACCATTGGCCTCGAGTATGGTGAGCACGATCCTGTTGGATCTCGGGCTCCCCGATAGTGAGGGACTTTGCACCCTCGCCCGCATGAAGGAGCGGTATCCCGAAAGTGCCATCATCGTGCTCACTGGAACGGAAGATGAGGCCTTCGCCACACGGGCATTACGTGCCGGGGCACAGAACTACCTCACGAAGGCGGAGGTCAATCCGAGCGTGTTGGGGAGGACGGTACGGAACTCCATTGAGCGCCATGCCTTCCTGATGCGTCTCCGCGAGAACGACCGGCTGAACGCCGAACGTGACCTGCGTTTCCGAGTGCTCGTGGAACACAGTGCCGACCTCACCTTGGTCGTGGATCGTGAGGGCTCCGTTTCGTACGCTAGCCCCACCGTGCGCCGCACCTTCGGCTACCGCAAGGATCAGCTCCTTAATGTCTTTGCGCTGATGCATCCCGACGATGTCGACCAGGCGCGGCGACAGATGGAACATTTGCAAGCCAGGCCGGGGGTGCCTGTCACCATGGAGTTGCGGGTTAGGGCATGCGATGGTCGCTTCCTTCACTTGGAAGGTACCGCCATGGATGTGTTCAGCATGGACGGCGTCAATGGCATCGTGGTCAATTTCCACGACGTCACGGATCGGATCGCCTTGGAGCAACGCATCGCACGCGAACGGGGCAACCTGAACGCACTGATCAACAGCACCAAGGACCAGATCTGGAGCGTCGATCCCGATCACCGGTTGGTCGCCGGCAACAACGCATTCCTGGATGCGGTGGAATGGACCACCGGCAAGAGACTGGTGCCGGGGGACAGCCTGGACTTCTCCGATCTGGATGGTCTTCCTTCGGCAGCTGCGTGGAAGTCCTTTTTCCAACGGGCATTGAATGGGGAACATGTGCGCACCACGGAATACATCACCCGCCCCGTGGAAGCCTGGCTGGAGATCCACTACAGCCCGATCGAGGATGAGGGGCGCATCATTGGTGTGGCAGGCTTCATCCGCGATATCACCAAGCGGGTCGTTCTGGAAAAGCGCATCGCCTTCGAGCGCAACAACCTGGCAGCACTGATCAACAGTACGCAGGACATGGTCTGGAGCGTGGATCGCGACCTCCGCCTCATCACCGCCAACGAGGCCTTCATCCGCAACTTGGAAAAGGCCACCGGGAGGGCACCGAGCCTCGGCGAAAGCCTCAAGGACTTCCTTGGCCATGGCACCTCGTCCACCGACCAATGGCACCAGCGCAACCAACGCGCGCTTTCCGGGGATTCATTTACGGTGGAGGAGTGCCTGGCCACACCACAGGAG
>JAEYWT010000301.1 GCA_023428865.1 Bacteroidota bacterium
GCTGATGTCCAACCTTTTGCTCACCAGTGCCAAAGAGCTGGTATTGGAAGTGCGCTT
Organism: Bacteroidota bacterium; assembly: GCA_023428865.1. GTDB lineage: Bacteria > Bacteroidota > Bacteroidia > Flavobacteriales_F > PHOS-HE28 > PHOS-HE28. The sequence goes on from JAEYWT010000301.1 coordinate 58, forward strand.
GCAGGAGAGTGTGGCTCAATTGAAGGAATTCGAGGTGAAGGCACCCGAGCGCAAAGGCGAATTGCGTAACGACATGGCCACGATCAGCGCAAGACGGATCAGTGTGGAAGAGACTTCACGCATTGCCTGTGGCATCAACGATCCTGCGCGGATGGTCGGAACCTTCCCCGGTGTGGCCGGTGATCCTTCGGGCAACAACACGGTCGTGGTCCGTGGCAACTCCCCCAAAGGTGTGCAGTGGCGCCTAGAAGGAGTGGAGATCCCCAACCCGAACCACTTCGCAGATGATGGCAGCACCGGCGGACCGATCAACGTGCTCAATAGCGACATGATCGATGATTCGGAGTTCTACACGGGCGCGTTCGGTGCCGAATATGGCAACGTGTACAGTGCAGTCTTCGACATGCGCTTGCGCGATGGTAATGATCGCAAGCGGGAGTACACGTTCAAGCTCGGCGTGCTCGGTACGGATCTCACTGCCGAAGGTCCTATCCCCGGGATCAACGGTGGCTCGTACCTCGCGAACTATCGGTATAGCACGCTTGCCCTTCTCGATGGCGCAGGCATCGTGGACTATGGCGGTGTTCCGCGTTATACGGATGCTGCGTTCAAGGTGAAGCTGCCCTCGGTGAAGTATGGCTCGTTCGCGCTGTACGGCATCGGCGGAAGGAGTGCGATCATCGATGAGGACAAGGGCGTTTCCGGTGACACACTTTTCTCGCGCGCCGATGTGGGCTCGCGCATGGGTGTGCTCGGCCTTAGCCATACCAAGACCTTGGGGAGCAACAGCTTCTTGTATACCAACCTCTCGTTGAGCGGTAACGGTAGTGGTACGGATTACCTCGAAAGCCTTGCGCCGGGAGAGAACGACCTCGTCTTGCGCCATGAGGATGACCTGGCCAAGTGGACCGTCCGCCTTTCGAGCACCCTCAATACGCGGATCAACGCTCACCACAAATTGCGTTCGGGCATCATCGTTTCAGCTGAGCGCTTCCGCATGTTCGCCAACTCGTTCGATCCCGATCGCGACCGTATGGTGGTGAACCTGGACCGTTCAGGATCGGCTAGTACCATGCAAGCCTTCACCAGTTGGAAATGGCGCATGAATGAAAAGTGGACACTCACCAGCGGTGTACACGTGCTCTACTTCGATCTGAACAAGGCCGCCAGCGTAGAGCCACGCTTAGCAGCACGCTACCAGGTTCGTCCTGATCGGGCCTTCACCTTGGGTATGGGACTGCACGCGAAGACCGAAGGCCTCATGACCTACTTGGCGCAGGATATTGATGCCGCTGGGAATGTGGTACGACCGAACCAAGGTTTGGGCTTGACGCGCGCCGCGCACATGGTCGCAGGATATGAGCAACAACTCGCGGAGGATATGCAACTGAAGGCCGAATTGTACTATCAGCACCTTTATGATCTACCGGTGGAAAACGACCCGACCAGTGCGTTCACCGTGAATAATATGATGGAGTGGTTCACCAATAAACCGCTGGTGAACAAAGGCACCGGCTACAATCGTGGTGTGGAGTTGAGCGTGGAGAAATTCTTCACCCGTGGCTACCACTACATGATCACCGCATCTTACAGCGAGTCGAAGTACAGAGCCTTGGATGGCAAATGGCATAACTCACGGTTCAACCTTGGCCCGGTTGGCAATGTGCTTGCGGGTAAAGAATGGAAACTAGGGCCGGAAGGGAAGGATCGCGTCTTGATGGCCGGGTTCCGCTACTCGGTGCAAGGTGGTCAGTACTTAACACCGATCAACCTGCAAGCCAGTATCGAGGCCGGAACCCAGAAAGAAGGCAAGGCTGTTTGGAGCGAGAAAGGGAGCCCCATCCATAAGGTGGATGTCGTTGCCAGCTACCGCTTAGGTCGCCCCAAGGTGAGCCACGAGTTCAAGCTGGATGTTCAGAACGTCCTGAACGCTACAACACCTGTGTACTATTACTACGACAGTCGCACCAACAGCATAAAGGACGTGCCACAGCTGGGCATGTTGCCGGTGATGCAGTACACGTTGCGGTTCTGATGGGGTGCATAGGTCTGCAACGAAGAAGCGGGACTCGAAAGGGTCCCGCTTTTAATTGATATCGTTCAGCCTAAAGCACCCGTCTCACCATCCGCATGCGGTGGGTGTACTTTCCTTCTTCCATGTTGAAGATCCCCTGCTGGTCGAGCCTGTCGATACGCACACGACCACTGGCATGGGCCACGCGGAGGGACCCATCGTCACCACGGGTAAGGATCACGCCCACATGGATGATGCGTCCATCATCGTTGTCGAAGAAGACCAGGTCACCGGGCTCGCAGAGGTCGAGCAATTCGATCGGGTCGCCTTCCATGGCTTGATCCGAGGCATCGCGTGGCAGGTAGATACCCATCAGGATGAAGAGCATCTGGGTGAGACCGCTGCAATCCACACCACTGGGTGTGCGTCCGCCCCAGAGGTAAGGGGCACCCATGAAAGTGTGCAGGTAGAGCTCCAGCAGGTCTGCGCGCTCAAGATCAGGTTTGTGGTTCGTCACGGCACTCACGGGAACACGTCGGTCTTCCCAGAGGATGGTGCCATTCTCGTAGAACGGGACCACGGCTCCATAGGGAAGCAATACCTGGCGATCCCCCAGATCCACCACGGTCGCCTGGTCGATCACACGCAGGTCTGGATCGAAGTTCGGAGAAAGGCACGGTACGATCTGCTTGTTGTCCACCCAGCCTTCGTA
>JAEYWT010000308.1 GCA_023428865.1 Bacteroidota bacterium
CTGGTGATCAGGAGGTGAAAGATGTCGACTTCGAGGAAGTGAAGGACGACAAGAAGTAAGAAGGAAGGTTGAGAAAGCAGAACCCCGCGTCCGGAAGGCGCGGGGTTCTTTGCTTTCAGCTGCGGAAGGGAACTACCGCACAGTGGCTATTCGACCATCTTGGTAGTCTTCGTATTTCACAGCAACACCAGCTTGGTCGTAATAGGTCCAGGTACCGATGCGCTGGGTATCCATCCGTCTGGGATCATACCGTGCGCGACCTTCGCTACGCAAGGCACCACCGGGGTGAAAATCCTTCTGCACGAACTCCACCTTCTTTTTATCCACCAGTTGTAGCGTGCTTATCGGGTTTCCGTCGGCTGCGTAAAGATCCATCCGGAGGAAATAGGGTTCGGTGCGGTGGCGCTCTTCGGCATAGCGCAGTTTGCCATCCACATAGTGGTCTTCGAACTGCACGGATACACCGTTCACGTAACGTGCTTCGGACCGGAGTTGGCCGTTGACATGGTAGGTACGCAAGGTGCTTCGAACCGCATCCGCCGACTTGAACTCGCGTTCGATCGCGCCATTTGGGTGGTAGTTCTTGTAGACCGTTAGCTGACCGGCATCGTAGAAACCGCGGTGCTTCAACGAGCCGTCCGCATGTCGGTCTTCCACCCAACCCAGGCAAGGGTGTCCACCACAAAGCCTTATGGAATCACCACCCAAGACCTTATTCATCGCATCGTAGGCATTCAAGCCAGGGTCGGGATCCTCACCCACATCACCGATCACAAAGTGATCATCGGGGGCAAGAAGATCGAAATCCACTTGTGCGAACGTTGGTGCAAGGCCCACCGAAGTGGATATGCAACATGCCAAGATCTTGTAGTTCATCCGTCAGTTGAACGCAGGATGAACAGGGACGGTTTCAGCGTGAACCACCACTCCTACCCATTCGTCGGTGAAAATATTTCGCTCGTCGAAATAATTTAACAATTGGCCGGCACATTGGATTGATAGAGCTGCCGATCCGATTTCATATAAAAAACTGTGTATCAGCACAATAGGTTGATGAGAATGTTCGATCTTAGTGGGTCGGTCACCGAGGGTCCAAACCTCATTGATCTACAAAAAAAGGCCTTTTGTCGATAGAAAATGACCATTTGTAGAGACCAGGTAGTTGACAAGGCTTCCCTGTTCTTTCAAATCTTTCGGTGTCGAACCAATCTCCCGACAATGAAAAACAGCGTACACGTAGAAGTAACCAACGTTGGCGGTACCGCGCCATGGCCAACATCGACCGCTAGGTCTGGTGGAAGCCTCCGATCCGTGTGGTCGGCACTCGCGAAGCTGACCTCACTTGGTCTATTGATCCTGGCCTTCGCCGTTGAAAGCATGGCCCAGGTCTCGGTGACCTACACGAATAATGGCACCTTCGTAGTACCCACCGGCGTTACGCAGGTGACCGTAGAGTGCTGGGGCGCAGGTGGCAGCGGCGGCACCCGCACCAGCAACGGTGTTGGTGGCGGTGGTGGTGGTGGTGCCTATGCCCGGAGCATCCTCACCGTTACGCCAGGTAGCTACACGGTAACCGTGGGTAGCGGCAGTTCTGGAACATCGCCCGGCGGTGATTCCTGGTTCGGCACGGCTACAACGGTGATGGCAAAAGGTGGCCAAAGTGGAGCGAACAACAATAGCGCTGGTGCAACTGGCGGCTTGGCATCGGCGAGTATCGGGAACGACATCACTCGCAATGGTGGCAATGGAGCCTCCGGTAGCGGAAGCACGAGTGGTGGTGGTGGTTCTTCGGCTGGCCCTGGTGCTACCGGTGACAACGGGTCTAGTTCCAATGGTGGATCGGCCCCAACAGGTGGCGGAGATGGTGGTAACGGGCGCTCCAACTCAGCCTCTCAGGGCGATGGTTCCGATGGAAGTTCACCTGGTGGTGGAGGTGGTGGCGCAAAGCGCACCTCATTTGGTACCCGCACTGGAGGAACAGGTGGGAACGGGCAAGTGATCATCTCCTACCAGATCGAAGGTGTCTGCATGAACGCGGTGTCTTCCAACGCGATCCCCGATAACAACCTCACCTACACTTCCTTCGGCATACCAGTAAGTGGGCTACCCACAGCTTTAGGCACCGGTGGTGGCCAGGCACGCTTGGAAAGTGTGGAGTTCATCATCAGCCATGCGACTAACAACCACTTGGACATCACTCTGACCTCTCCTACAGGTAGCACCCGCACCCTGAGCATGGATCGTTTCGGAAGCGGAGACAATTACGGCAACCCTTCCTCCTGCCCTGGCAGTGCCTTCGTGATGCGCGATGATGGTGCCGCACTGACCAACAGTAACATCAGCAACCCCACAGGTCCTTACGCACCTACCCAGAGCCTTGCTGGCTTCACAGGCAACCCGAACGGAACATGGAACTTCAATGTGCGCGATGATGCCGACGGAACAACCGGCAACCTGCGCTATGTGAAGCTCAATTTCTGCGTGGTACCAGAACTGCCCACGATCACCTCGAACAGCCCAATATGCAGTGGTGCGGAACTTTCACTTAGCGCAACTTCGGCTGGTGCCACCAACTTCGCATGGAGCGGAACGGGCACCTTCAGCCCGAACAGCACAAGTGCATCGGTGACCTTGAACAACGCAGCCTCCGGCACCTATACGGTAACGGCATCGAATGCTTGCGGTAGTGTGGACGCCTCCACCAATGTGGTGGTTAACCAGGCCCCTGCAGGTGTTACGGCGAATAGCACCAGCAACTCTGTGTGCTCCACCGCGAACCTGGTCGACCTCAGCGGATCCGGCACAGCACCCGGGGTAACGATATTGGAACAGACCTTCAACTCGGGCGCTGGTGGCTGGGTTACCGAGAACAACTCGACGGGCGGCACATCTGGCGCACGAGCCGCCGCCGCTTGGACCTTGCGACCAGACGATTACACCTGGAACGGTACCAACACGGTCAACTTCCATAGCAACGATGCCAGCCAGTTCTACCTGACCAACTCGGATGCCACATCCAGTTCGGTGAGCACGATCACCATACTGCGTTCGCCGGCCTTCAGCACCAGCGGCTTCAGCAGTGCTGCGATCGATTTCTACCATGTGTTCCGCCAGAACGCAAGTACACCGAATGACCGCGGTTACGTTGAAGCTTCGACCAATGGAAGCACCTGGACCACCCTGCAGACCTACTCCACCACCCAGGGTACTTCCAATGCATTCGTTGCAGGATCGGTGAACTTGACGGCTCCCTTCCTGAACCAAGCCACGGTCTACATCCGGTTCAGGTACACAGCCCCTTACGGATGGTACTGGGGTATCGACAACGTGAAAGTGAGCGGTACTGGTGTACCAAACTTCTCGTGGACTTCTACACCAGCCGGATTCACCTCCAGCACGCAGAACCCTAGCAACGTAGCGGTTACACAGAACACCATCTACACGTTGACCGCCACCTCTCCGAACGGTTGCACAACGAGTGCGAGCACCGCCTCGATCACCTTTACAGCAGCGCCGGACGCGGGAAGCAACGGGTCGCTCACGATCTGCAGCAATGCCGGAGCAGCTAGCCTTTTGAGCGCCCTTGGCGGTTCACCTGATGCAGGTGGTACATGGAGCGGCCCAAGTCCTGTGGTCGGTGGTCTGTACGACCCCGCTACTATGAATGCCGGTGTCTACACATACACCATTTCAGCGCCACCTTGCTTGGCCGCCAGCGCAAGTGTTACCGTAACCGAGAACGCAGCTACCGCTTGGTATGCCGATGCGGATGGCGATGGCTTCGGGAATGCGGCGGACATGATCATGTCCTGCACCCAACCCATGGGTCGTGTAGCGAACAGCATGGATTGCGACGACGACAATGTGATGTATGCCGACAACGATGGCGATGGTTTCGGTGCCGGAGCTCCTGTGGCTTGCGGTGTAGCGAACAACCTGGATTGCGATGATTCGCAGATCCTACACGCCGATGCGGATGGTGATGGTTTCGGTGATCCAGCGAACGCACCGTGCGGCATCGTTGATGGCAGTGATTGTGACGATACACAGTTCCTCTACACGGATAATGACGGCGACGGATTCGGCACGGGCAGCCCCGTGGCCTGCGGCGTTGCCAACAACAGCGATTGTGATGACGATGCCATCCTGTACGCAGATACCGATGGTGACGGATTTGGTGCTGGCAGCCCGGTGGCCTGCGGTGTTGCCAACAACAACGATGACTGCCCGACGGTGGCTGGTTTGGTAGGTTCCACCTGTGATGCGCAACCGGGCCCCGGTTTCCTGCTGGGCCAATTGAACGGTGCCTGTGCTTGTGTAGCGACCCCATGCACGGAGAACCTCGTTTTGGAACTCCGTTCTGATGCCAACAGTAACCAGATCGGTTGGGAGATCCTCGACCAGAACAGCGACCTCGTGCTGTGCAGCGGCGGTACACCTGGTGAACCATATCCCTATGGCATCACTTCCCCTATTGCACCGAACTGTTGCCTGCCTGTAGGATGCTACCGCCTGCGCGTTCTTGATGCAGGGGGCGATGGCTTCGTTGGAGGGGGAGTGACCGGTGGTTACCAATTACGCGAGAGCGGCCCGAACGGCCGTCGGATCATCGACAACATGGGCAATTTCACCGGTGGAGCCTCGAGTACACTTGCTGCTACTTACGATAACGGTGCTTTCTGCCTCCCCATTGGAGACGACCGCCCCATCTTCAGCAGCTGCGACAAACTGGATTGGGTGAACCATAAATTCATCGTGGCCACCGAGAACGTTGCGGTAAGCGCTCAGTACGGTGTGAAC